>NZ_JBIMKV010000012.1:0-148307 GCF_051860985.1 Nevskia sp.
AGGTGTTCCTGATCCTCGACAACCTGCGGGTGCATCACGCGAAGCTGGTCAAGGCATGGCTGGCCGAGCACGCGGCGCAGATCGAAGTGTTCTACCTGCCGAGCTACAGCCCCGAACTGAACCCCGACGAGATGCTCAACGCGGACCTCAAGCAGGCTATCACTTCGAAGGCACCATCCCGCTCGAAAGGTGCGCTCAGAAAGGCGGCTATCAGTCACTTGCGAAGACTCCATAAGTCACCGGCTCGCGTCCGAAAATACTTTCAGCATCGGCCTGTCCGATATGCAGCGTAGTTTTACTTTTTGTCCGCCGGATCAATAATGAGTGCTTCAAGCCGACCTGCTGACGCACGCGGGTTACGCTAAGCGTTGAGCCCAAGCCGCGCGGAACGATCGATGACTCCCTGTAAAGCGATGTTGCTCTTTCTTGCGCTCCTGCCATTTCACGTCCTCAGCGAGGATGGCATCGACTGCTGGCAGGACGTCGAATCAGCCGCCGTTTTGAGTACGTCCGGAGGACGTTTCTGTAGGGAGCAAGAGCACAACGCGGCGAAAGCGGAAATGCAACGGTACTTTCTGCGTGCTTTGCTCGTAGCTAAGCGTGAAGACATGGAAGATGAAAAAACTTTGGTGCCGGACATTCAATCAACCGAGCTACGAAGCTACGAACAGAGCAGGAAGCTTGGCTAGCAAGCTCGCGCCTTCAGTGCGAGGAGCAAGCCGGCGAGCCAGAAACTACGGGGTACCCGGAGCGGCTAGTCGTCTGTGAGGTTACGCATCTCTATAGGCGCGCTATTGAGCTGTACCCACAATCTCTGCCATGCGCTGACCCAACCAGCTGTTCCAGCCGACGTGGCGGTTCCTCCGGTTCGCTCTGGCACGGCCGCGAATTAACGCTGGACACGAGGCGCCTTAAACACCCATGAACCTACCTTCAGAATCAATTAAGAAAGCGCTTGGCCCCGGAGAGCGTGTTCTGTGGTCGGGTCAGCCCCGGCAGGGTGTTTACCTGCGTAGTGCAGACATTATGTTCGTGCCTTTTAGTGTTCTGTGGGGCGGATTCGCAATCTTCTGGGAGTATTCGGTTGTTACGTTACCCAGCGCCCCGCTGTTCATGGCTCTTTTCGGCATTCCCTTTGTCGCCGTCGGCCTCTACCTGATCGTGGGTCGTTTTTTCATCGAGGCAAGGCAGCGAGCCAACACTCATTACGCAGTTACAAGCCAAAGAATCATCATCGTGTCGGGGCTCTTTTCTCAGGGTGTCAAGTCACTCAACCTGCGCACGCTTTCAGACCTTTCGCTGACTGAGAACGGTTCCAACTACGGTTCCATCTTCTTTGGCGGTGGCTCGCCCTTCTCGTTCATGTTTCGAGGCTTCTCGAGCTGGCCCGGCATGGGCAGTCAGCTTGGCCCGCACTTCGACCAAATCCAAGGGGCGCGTAGTGTTTATGAAATGATCCGCAATGCGCAGCAAGCGGCGTAACAAGCTGTCGCGGCCGCCCCGGCGGCCGAAAAGCCGGTCAGACAGTTTAAGGCAGGCGTTGGCCCCCCAATGAAAGAACACAGCGAGCAGCATTCAGTACTGCTAGCGGCTGTGCTCAGCCTGTTGGTGTTCGGGTGGGGGCACATCTACGTGGGCAGACTCCGTCGCCTTCTCATGGCATTTTTGGCGCTGCTATTGGTCGCCGGAATCCTAAGCGTGGTCGGCATCACCTCAACTCCTGGCGGCATGTGGACGTTGCTCGTTTCAATCGCTGTCTTCTGGCTCTTCCTGATCATTGATCCGATTTGGATCGCGGGTACGACGAGGCCCTCCGAATCCAGGCGATACAAGCGTTGGTATGTTTACGCGGCGTGGCCCGTCATCGTGATCACGGCTGGCGCAGGGTTGCAGGCAGCTAGAAGACCGCTTCTCGGCCTTGATATCTTGCGGATGCAATCCAGTGCAATGGCCCCCGCCGTCCTGGAAGGGGATTTCGTCGCTGTCGATACAAGGGCCTTTTCGCGGCGTGCGCCCGCTGCTGGGGACATCGTGCTTATTACGAACCCTGGTTCAAACAAGGCTCTTCTGCGTCAGATCATCGAGGTTTCTGATAACCAGGTGACGGTTGGGACCCGCACAGGAGGCGCTCAAGTGGTGAGTCGCAGTGACATTGGAGGTCGACTCACCTGCATCTTCTATTCTCGTGACCTCGACAGAATTGGCGCCCTATGAACGGCCCGATCCAAACTGCGGTTCGAACCAACGGTGATGTCTCTGCGCATTACGGCAGGACCGCATTGCAGCAGTACGGGTCTCGACCCGCCGCTTTCCGTGAATTGACCGCTACCACAAAGCCGGTGCACCGCATTTAGCGCCGAGTGGGCCGCGCCGCTGCGTCAATGGCGGGTCGCGACCCGCCCTACCGGCGACTGGTTAGACGCGCACGAACTCCAGATCAGCAACCTCGTGCCCTAGCCGCAGGCCGCGGTTCTCGAAGCGGGTCAGCGGGCGGTCTTCCGGGCGTGGCACGAAGCGGCCGTCCGGGCTCAGGTTCTTGAGCCTCGGCTCGCTGGCGATGGCGTCCAGCATGTGTTCGGCGTACGGCGCCCAGTCGGTGGCGAGCTTGAAACGGCCGCCGATCATCAGCGCATCGGCTACCGTGGCGACAAAAGCCGGCTGGATGATCCGCCGCTTGTGGTGGCGGGTCTTGTGCCAGGGGTCCGGGAACTGCACGACGACTTCGCAGAACGCACCGCGAGGGGCGGTCGTGCGCAGAAACTCGGCGGCATCCGAGCACATCACGCGGACATTGGTCAGGCCGCGTTTCTCGACGTCCTGCAGCACGCGGCCGACGCCGGGGCGGTGCACTTCGGCGCCGATGTGGTTGATCTCCGGATGGCGTTCGGCGGCCTGCGCCAAACGTTCGCCGTTGCCAAAACCGACTTCCAGCGACAGCGGCGCGGCGCGGCCGAAGGCAACCGCGAAGTCGATCTCCGGCAGCGGATGCACGTGCTCGCCGTCCGGCATCGGGCCCAGCCCGTAGTGCGGCCACAGCCGCGCCAGCGCATCGGCCTGCGCGTCCGTGATGCGGCCTTCGCGGCGCACGAAGCTGCGGATCGCGCGGGCGCGGCGATCGTTGTCGAGTTCTGGCAGGTCGGACATGAGATCAACCCTGGACTTGCACCAAGCGCGGCAGACGGATCAGCCGATCACGCCGGCGATTGGCGATGAGGCCGAGGCATAGCGGCGCATCGGCATGCGGCCGGCGAGCTTGGCCTGGCGGCCGGCGATGATGGCATGCTTCATGGCACTCGCCATCAGCACCGGGTTCTGCGCTTCGGCGATCGCGGTGTTCATCAGCACACCGTCGCAGCCCAGTTCCATTGCGATGGCTGCATCGCTGGCGGTGCCGACGCCGGCGTCGACGATGATCGGCACCTTGGCGTTCTCGACGATGGCGAGGATGTTGTAGCGGTTCTGGATGCCGAGGCCCGAACCGATCGGGGCAGCCAGCGGCATTACGGCGACGCAGCCGATTTCTTCCAGCCGCTTGGCCAGCACCGGGTCATCCGAGCAATAGACCATCACGTCGAAGCCGTCCTTGACCAGGGTTTCGGCGGCGGCCAGCGTGCCGAGCACGTCCGGGTACAGGGTCTTCGGGTCGGCCAGCACTTCGAGCTTCACCAGTTTGCGGCCATCCAGCAGTTCGCGGGCCAGGCGACAGGTGCGCACGGCGTCCTCGGCGGTGTAGCAGCCGGCGGTGTTCGGCAGGATCGTGTAGCGGCTGGGCGGCACGACATCGAGCAGGCTGGGCTCGTTCGGGTTCTGGCCGATGTTCACGCGGCGGATCGCCACGGTGATGATCTCCGCGCCGCTGGCCTCGGTCGCCAGCCGCGTTTCCTCCAGGCTCTTGTACTTGCCGCTGCCGACCAGCAGGCGCGAGGCATAGCGGTGCCCGGCGATCACCAGGGCATCGTCGGCGGTGGACAACAGCGGTTCAGCCTGGCTCATCGGGAATCTCGTGTGTGGCGGGTGCGAAGGACGGGTTCCGGCAGCGGCACGTGGACAAGCTTGCCGCCCCGCGATCACCGCCATCGTCCGCACCGAAGGAAGAAGGGACGGTCGCGGCGCCGTTCAGCCGCCGCCGATGGCGCGAACCACCTCGACGCGATCGCCGGCTGCGAGCAGGCGCTGCGCCCAGCCGGCACGGCTGACGATGTCGCCGTTCAGCTCCACCGCGCAGCGCTGGTTTTCCAGCCCCATCGCGCGCAGCAGATCGGTGACGGAACAGGCTTCGGGTAGCTCGTAAGGCGCGCCGTTGACAACGATCTGCATGGCTGCGGAGGTGGTTTCGGAACGGCGCGGAGTTTACCCGACGAGGCCCGGCGCGATTCTCCGGCGCGGCTTGTCAGGCTGACCGGGCGCGTGCATCCTTGCGCCCTGCAAAGCGCCCGAGCGGGTGTAGTTCAATGGTAGAACTGCAGCTTCCCAAGCTGCTAGCGTGGGTTCGATTCCCATCACCCGCTCCACTTCCGGCCGCTCTCCCCGCTTCGCGCCCTTGTCTCGCCGCCGCCGTTCACGGCCGCCAGGCGCTCACAGTTCGGCCACCAGCCGGAACACCAGTTCCGCCGCCACGCTGCCTTCACGCTTCTGGGTGCCGATGCCGAACTGGCTGGAAAAGCGCTGGCTCAGACGGGCATGCACCTGTGGCATCACCAGCAGCGAAGCATTGCCGCGCGCCGTGTTGGCGTAGTTGGTTTCCAGGCCCAGCGTCCAGCGCGGGTCCATCTCGGCGAACAGCGTGGCGTTGACGATGCCGAGCGTGCGGCTGCCCGGGTTGTCGCCGCCGAATTCGCGGTTGGCGCCGAGCATCGCCAGCGTGCTCCAGCGCGGCGAGAAGCGGTAGCCGGCCAGGTACAGCAGCGAACTGGCCACCGAATGGCTGCTCAGATCGTGGAACAGGATGCTCTGCACGCCGTGGCTGAACTGCCGGCTGGTGCCGGCGCTGAAGGTGTACTGCGCAGCGCCCTTCACGGCGCTCAGCTCGCCATGGGCGATCGGCAGTTCCAGTTCGACGGCGACATTGTCGAACACGCCGAACTCCACTTCCGGCGCCAGTTCCAGGCCGCTGCGGCGGCGGGTGACATCGTCCGAACCGCTGATGAAATCGAACTGCCGATCGCCGGTCGACAGCCGCGACAGGGGCTTGAGGCCCAGTACGTTGACCTCCAGCTCGCCCTGCCGCACGCCGAGCGGGCGGATCAGGTCGAACACCATCGGCTCGGGGATGTTCGGGCCGGGGCGGCTGGCGCTGTCGTCGGCGGCTGCCGTCGCCGGCAGATGTCCGGTGGCCAGCGCTGCCGGCAGGGTCAGCAGCGCCGCCGCCGCGATCAGGGCTTGCAGCACGCGGCACGCAGGATCGGCGGCACGGGCGGGGGAAACGGTCATCCGGGGCACTCCAGGGTTCGGGAATGCGCCAGCCTAGACCGGGCGATGTCAGCGGCTGGTCAAGTCTCCGGCGCGCAGCGCCCGATACAGCGCAGGGCCGGTCCAGTCGCGACAGCCACCGGCTTCCGCCTGCCGGATCAGCTGCACCAGCCGGGCGTTGACCGGCGCCGGCCGGCCCAGACGGGCGGCCAGCGCGATCACTTCGCCGTTGATGTCGTCGACCTCGGTCGGCCGCCCGGCTTCGAGGTCTTCCCAGGTCGACGACCGCGCCAACGGATCGATCGCCACCATCTGCCGGGCCAGCCGCCGGAACAGCCAGTCCGGCAGCCGCAGCAGGGCCGGCAGGAACTGCGGCCGGACGCGGGTCAGCTGCGCCAGCGGAATGTCGGCGGCCGCCAGCAGCGCCAGCGCTTCCGCCTGGGCGGCGGCGAGACAGCGACGGAAATCGCGCTGCGCCAGTTCTTCCCGCAGGGTCAGGCCGCTGAGCGCGTTGATCGCGTTGTTCAGGTTCAGCAGCAGCTTCGACCACTGCACGGCGCGGATGTCGTCGTGCAGCGCCAGCGGCAGGCCGGCCCGCGCGAACAGCGGGGCGAGCCGCACGGCCGCCGGATGCGCCTCGATCGCCAGCTGGCCGCCGGAGCCGTGATGGAAGCGGCCCTCGCCGCGTGCCAGCACGTTGAACGGCACCATGCCGCCCAGCACCGTCTGCGCCGGCAGGTGGCGGCGCAGCCGTTCGGCGTTGCGCAGGCCGTTCTGCAGGCTGATCACCACCGTGCCCGGCTTGAGCGTGGCGGCCAGTTCCCGACCCGCCGTGTCGGTGGCGGCCGACTTGACGGTAACCAGCACGACATCGGCGCTGGCCGCGTCGGCTGGATCGAGCGAAAAGCGCAGCGCCGCCGGATCGACGCGGTGCAGCGCGCCGTCGAGATCGGTGCAGCACAGGCCGTGTTCGGCCACGACGACGCGCTGGCGGCTGCGGCCGATGAAGCGCACGCGGCTGCCGGTCGCCTGCAGCCGGCCGCCGAGATAGCAGCCGACGCTGCCGGCGCCATAGATGCAGATCTCCGGTTCCGGCGTGTTCATGCGCGCTCCCGTGGCGGCGGTGGGGCCCAGCTTTTCAGGCGTTCGAGACTGGCCCGGTAATGCGGCAGGCCGGCCAGCAGCAGCAGGCTGGCGACAGCCAACGCCACCGGCAGCACCAGGGCCAGACTGTAGCGAACCGCGCGGTCGTCGCCGAACAGCTGGTCGGTGCACAGCGCCACCGCCGTCGGGCCGCAGCCGAGGCCGATCAGGTTGACGGCGAACAGGTACAGCGCCGAGGCCTGGCTGCGCAGCGCGTTCGGCATGATGTCCTGGATCGCCGCCGGCGCCACGCCGAACGGCATCGCCATGCCGAACACCGCCGGCATCAGCCACAGCGCGGCGGCGGTGCTGCTGGCCACCAGCGGGAAGGCGATGCAGCAGGGCAGCGCCAGCAGCGCGCCGGCGGCGCAGACGCGCAGGCCGGCATCGACGACACCGGTCTTCAGCAGCCGGTCGGCCCAGCGTCCGCCGGTGACGATGCCGGCCGAGCCGAACAGCGCGGTGATGCCGCCGTAGACGATGCCGACGGCCGGCGCCTCCCAGCCGTGGTTGCGGATGAAGAAGCTGGGCACCCAGGCCGCACTGCCGTACGCCGCCAAGCTCACCAGGCCGATGCCGAGATGGTGATGCAGCACGGTGCGGCGGTTGGCGGCCAGCCAGCCGGCGGCAGCCGGCAGCGGCACCTCGATCCCCGCACCGGCGCCGTGGCGCTGCGGCTCGCGGATCGCCAGCACCAGCAGGCTGAACAGCACTCCGGCGGCGCCCAGCACCAGGAACACCAGCTGCCACGGCCGCACGCGGCCGAGCCACGGCAGCTGCACGTCGCCCTGCGCGGCCGCGAAGCCGATGACGAGGCCGCCGACCAGGAACGCCAGCCCGGAGCCAAGGTAGATGCCCATCGAGTAGACGCTGATCGCCGTTGCCCGCAGCGATTTCGGGAAGCTGTCGGCGATCAGCGAATAGGCGCTGGGGCTCAGGCTCGCCTCGCCGACACCGACGCCGGCGCGGAACAGCAGGAAGCCGAGATAGCTGCGCGCCAGGCCGCAGCCGGCGGTCATCAGGCTCCAGAACACCATGCCGGTGGCGATGATCCCGCGCCGCGAGCGGACATCGGCCAGCCGGCCGATCGGAATGCCGCAGACCGTGTAGAACAGCGCGAAGCTCAGGCCCAGCAGCAGGCTCATCTGGGTGTCGCTGATCGCCAGGTCGCGGCGCACCGGCGCCACCAGCAGGTTCAGTACCTGGCGGTCGATGAACGAGATCACGTAGGCGCCCATCAGGATCGCCACCGTCAGCCACGCCCGTCGGGACGACGGATAGGCGGCTTCGGGGCTGCGATCGGGCGTGCGGGTCATCAGGCGGTCCTGCGCGGGCGGGGCTGCCTGCCGTTACGGATCAAGCGCGATTCCGGCTGCACGGCCGCGAAAACACAAATGGCATGAGCTGTGCTTGACCGAAGCCGTCATCGGCAACGAGGCCGATCCCCGTCCACACGGAAGCCTCCACCATGCCTGACCGTTACGCCCGCCCCACCCTCGTCCTGCTGATCGCCGCGCTCGCTGCCGGCTGCGCACCGCTGGTGCCGCAGTCCAGCGTCGACCGGGTACCCGTGCTCAAACGCGAGGCCGCCTTCCGGATTCCGGTGTTCGAAACCGGCGGCGATACCACACCGCCAGCGGCCGTCACCGTCATCGCGCCGATCGAGGCGCATTCCTGCCAGTTCTGGGAATTCAGCGATGTTCCGACCCAGGACGACGCGCTGAAACGCCTGCAGCTGGCGGCGCTGGCGCAAGGCGCCGACGGCATCGTCGACCTGCGCTTCGAAGCCGACAAGGGCAACCGCTGGGATTCGCGCTGCTGGGACAGCCTGGCGGCCCGAGGCACGGCGGTGAAATTCGATCGCACGGTCGCCGCCGCGCCTTTGCCGTCAGCCCTGACAGCCGCCGCGCCAGCGGCGCAGCCGCCGGCAGCCGGCACCGTGACGGCCGAGGCCGCGCCGAACCCGGCCGCTGCTGCTGCGACAGCTTCGGTGGCCGAAGCGCCGGCCGCTGGCAGCGCAGTGATCAGCAGCCAGGGCGATACCATCGTCGCCTCCGGCAGCGGCCGCGCCGAGCTGATGGACTGGATTCGCCGGCTCGGCATTCCGCGCAGCAGCTTCATCGCCCGTGGTCCGGGCGACGGCAATCTCGACTGGCTCGACGGCCCGGCGGAAATCGGCAGCTGGAACGTGCGGCTGCCGAAGTCGACGCAGGCCGCGTCGCTCGGCACCACCGTCACCGCCAGCGGCGTGGCGCTGGTGCCGGAGGTCAGCGAGCTGCGCTTCACCTCGCGCCAGCTCGGCTACGACATGACCGGCACCTGGACCTGGACCCGCAACGGCACCTGGAACATGAGCGACCGCTACCTGCGGCGGCTGCCCTGAGCCGCGACGCCGGCCGCGCTCAGGCGAACAGCCGACCGGCGTAGACGCCGAGGCCGCGGGCGACGCTGGCGAACGGATCGCCGTTGACCGATTCGGCGCGGCCGAAGGCTTCGGCCAGCGCGTCGCGCAGCGCGCGGATGCCGGTCGAACCACCCGTGAAGTAGATCGCGTCGACCTGATCGGCCTGCAGGCCCGCTGCCGCGACGGTCTCCTGAGCGGTCTGCACGATCCGGGCGATGCCGGCGCTGATCGCCCGCGACAGCAGTTCGCCGTCGATGTCGACGCCGAGATCGTTCTCGACGAAATCCAGCGCCAGCCGCGTCGTGCCGCCATCGGCAACCGCCACCTTGGCGTCTTCGACGAGGCCGGCGATGCGGTGCCCTTCACGCTCGCGCAGCACCTTCATCAGCCGCTGATGGTGGACCGGCTGGTCGTAGAAGATGTCCAGCGTCTGGGCGCTGGCCAGCGCCTTGCGCGTGTACAGGAAATTGATCTGGTGCCAGGTCGACAGTTCGAAATAGATCTGCGACGGCACCTGCTTGCCGTTCCGGCCGGGCGCGCCGAGGCCCAGGCAGGTCATCGCCGAGCGCATCGACAGGTACTGGTCGAAATCGGTGCCGGCGATGTGCACGCCGCCGTTGGCCAGCACGTCGCCGCTGCGGTCCAGCGCCCCGGCGCGGTCCGGCCCGAGCCGCACCACCGAGAAGTCCGAAGTACCGCCGCCGATGTCGGCGACCAGCACCACGGTGTCGCGCGCCAGCGTCCGTTCGTAGTCGAGCGCGGCGGCGATCGGCTCGTACTGGAAGCGCACGTCGCGGAAGCCGACCGCTTCCGCCACTTCCATCAGCGTGCGCTCGGCCAGCTGGTCGCGCTCCGGGTTGTCATCGACGAAATGCACCGGACGGCCCAGCACCACGCGGCTCAGCGGCTCGCCGGAAGTGGCTTCGGCCGTGCGCTTCAGGTGCGCCAGGAAGCGGCTGATGATGTCGCGATAGGCCACCGGCTGGCCTTCGATGATCGTCGTCTCGTTGATCAGCTCGCTGCCGAGCAGGCTTTTCAGCGAGCGCAGCAGCCGGCCGCCATAGCCGGCCTGGTATTCGGCGATCGCCTGGCGGCCGTAGGCCACGCTGTGTTCGTCGGCATTGAAGAACACCGCCGTCGGCAGGGTTTCGCGATCGCCCTCGAGCGCCACCAGCCGGGCGGGATGGCCGCTGGCACCGACGCAGGCAGCGGAATTCGAGGTGCCGAAATCGATGGCGGCGTAGGCAGTCATGGCGGGGTCGACGCAGGACCAGCGCACGGCGCGGGCCCTGGGGGTGGTTTACGGGGCGCGCAGTGTACCCGCCCAGACGGCGGCGACGGTCATGCCACCACGCGGACACCACGGCGGGCGCCGCGTTCGTACACTGCCGGCCATGAACACGCTCCCGGAAATGCCGCCGACCGCGCGGCCACCAACGCCGCTGAACCCGAAGCAGCTGCCGCTCAGCAAATGGACGGCGGTGACGCCGGTGAACCGCGAAAAGCACTTCATCGTCACCCGGCTGATCGAGCCGGAGCCGCCGACCGCACCAGTCACCGAGGTCGAGCTGCAAGCGGTCCACTCCGGCCGCGTGCAGGTGCTGCCGTGGCGGGCGCTGGGCGACACCGCCGTCTGGAAGCGCGGCTGGGTCTGAGGCCGCCCCAGATTTCTTGCACGCCCGCGAAGTCGCGACGTATATTGTGTATATACAGTATATTGTGTATATACATCGGAGCGCCCCATGCAGACGCGCGTCTTTCAAAGCGGCAATTCCCTCGCCGTGCGGATCCCGAAGGAACTGGCAATCGTCTCGGCATCCGAGGATGTCGAGATCGAGCGCATCGGCGACAGCCTGGTGATCCGCCCGATCAAGCGGAAGAAGCTGGCCGGACTCGGCCGCGTGCTGGCCGGATTCAGCGCCGATTTCATGGCCGAAGGTCGCGAGGTCCACGACGAACCGGCGCGCGACTGGCCGACTTCGGTGCAGGAGCCTGCACCGCCGCCATACGAGCGCAAGCCCTGAGCGGCGCACCGTGCGGCATCTGCTCGACACCAACATCTGCATCTATCTGATCCGCCGCCAGCCGGCGCAGGTCATCGAACGCCTCGAAGCGCTGCATCAGGGCGAGGCGGCGATGTCGCTGGTCACCTACGCCGAACTGCGGGCTGGCATCGAGATGCAGTCGCGCCAGCGCGATCAGGACGAACGGGTCCTCGCCGAGCTGATCGGCCTGATTCCGGTGCTGCCGCTCGACAAGGCGGTGGCCGAAGCCTATGGCCGCCTGCGCGCTGCCGTGCCCGACCGGCGCCGCAACGCCTTCGACCGCCTGATCGCAGCACATGCGCTGGCCGTCGATGCCGTGCTGGTGACCAACAACGAGGCGGACTTCGAAGGCTATCCCGGCCTGCGCGTCGAGAACTGGATCTAGCGCCACGAAAAAGGCCCCGTTTCCGGGGCCCTTTCCTGAAGCGTGAGGCTGGAAGCCGGGTGACTTAGAAGTCGCCCATGCCGCCCATGCCACCCATGCCGCCGCCGGCCGGCATTGCCGGACCTTCGTTCTTGGCCGGGAGTTCGGCAATCATCGCTTCGGTGGTCAGCAGCAGGGCTGCAACCGAGGCGGCGTTCTGCAGGGCCAGGCGGGTGACCTTGGCCGGATCGATGATGCCGGCTTCGATCATGTCGCCGTAGGTGTCGTTGGCGGCGTTGTAGCCGTACGAATCCTTGCCGCCCGAGACCTTGTTCAGCACGACCGACGGCTCGCCGCCGGCGTTCTTGACGATCTGGCGCAGCGGTTCCTGGATCGCGCGATGCAGGATGCGGATGCCGACCGTCTGGTCGTCGTTGTTGCCCTTCAGCTTTTCCAGCGCCTTGGCAGCGCGGACCAGCGCCACGCCGCCGCCGGCGACGATGCCTTCTTCAACGGCCGCACGGGTGGCGTGCAGGGCATCTTCGACGCGGGCCTTCTTTTCCTTCATCTCGATTTCGGTGGCGGCGCCGACCTTGATCACCGCAACGCCGCCGGCCAGCTTGGCCAGACGCTCGTGCAGCTTTTCCTTGTCGTAGTCGCTGGTCGCGGCTTCGATCTGGGTGCGGATTTCCGACACGCGCGCCTCGATGTCGCTCGGCTTGCCGGCGCCGTCGATGATCGTGGTGTTTTCCTTCGAGATCTGGACCTTCTTGGCGGTGCCGAGGTCGGCGATGGTCGCCTTCTCCAGCGACAGGCCGATCTCTTCCATGATCACCGTGCCGCCGGTGAGGATGGCGATGTCCTTCAGCATTTCCTTGCGGCGGTCACCGAAGCCCGGCGCCTTGACGGCGGCGACCTTCAGAATGCCGCGCAGGTTGTTGACCACGAGGGTGGCCAGCGCTTCGCCTTCGACGTCTTCAGAGATGATCAGCAGCGGACGGCCAGCCTTGGCCACGCCTTCGAGCACCGGCAGCAGCTCGCGAATGTTCGAGACCTTCTTCTCGTTGATCAGGATCAGCGGGTTTTCCAGCTCGACCTGCTGGCTCTGCTGGTTGTTGATGAAGTACGGGCTGAGGTAGCCGCGGTCGAACTGCATGCCTTCGACGACATCCAGCTCGTTCTCGAGGCCCGAGCCGTCTTCGACGGTGATCACGCCTTCCTTGCCGACCTTGTCCATCGCGGTGGCGATGATTTCGCCGATCGCTTCATCGGAGTTCGCCGACACGGTGCCGACCTGGGCAATGGCCTTGCGGTCCTTGCATGGCACGGCCTGCTTCTTGATTTCGCCGGTCACGGTCTCGACGGCCTTGTCGATGCCGCGCTTGATGTCCATCGGATCGGTGCCAGCGGCCACGGCCTTCAGGCCTTCGGCGAGGATCGCCTGGGCGAGCACGGTGGCGGTGGTGGTGCCGTCGCCGGCGGCGTCGGAGGTCTTCGAGGCGACTTCCTTCACCAGCTGGGCGCCCATGTTCTCGAACTTGTCCTTGAGTTCGATTTCCTTGGCGACGGAGACGCCGTCCTTGGTCACGGTCGGCGCGCCGAACGACTTGTCGAGGATGACGTTGCGGCCCTTCGGGCCCAGGGTCACCTTGACGGCGTTGGCGAGAATGTTGACGCCATTGGCCATGCGGCTGCGGGCATCATCGGAAAACTTGACTTCTTTGGCTGCCATTTCGATTTCCTCGTGTTGCGGAATAGGGGTTGAAGCGGATTACTTCGAGAACACCGCGAGGATGTCGTCTTCGCGCAGGATCACCAGATCCTGGCCGTCGACCTTCACTTCGGTGCCCGAGTACTTGCCGATCAGGATGGTGTCGCCGGCCTTCACGTCGAGGGCGTGGACCTTGCCGTCATCGGTGCGCTTGCCGGCGCCGACCGCGATCACTTCCGCCTTCAGCGGCTTTTCGGCGGCCGAGTCCGGAATGATGATGCCGCCCAGGGACTTCTTCTCTTCCTCGAGGCGCTTGACGATGACGCGGTCGTGCAGGGGACGCAGACTCATGTTCTCAACTCCTGGTTGTTTGGTAGTGCCGACAGTTCCGGAGGGGCGGCGACCTTCGCGCGGCTGCGCACCGGTCTTGTTGTTAGCACTCTCCCCCGGAGGCTGCTAATTCTAGGGGGCATCCCCGGCGTTACAAGGGGGTGCAGGACTTAAATTTCGCCGCACCATCCCAGTGCGCCGCGCTGGCTGCCGCCCGTGGTGATCTGTCTGGGGAATCCCGGTCCGGCTTTCAAGAGCCGGAAAGCTCAGAGTGGCAGCAGGTTCATCGCCCGCGCCCGGGCCAGTGCAGCGGCACGACTGGAGACGCCGAGCTTCGCGTAGAGGTTCTGCAGATGCCATTTGACGGTCGTCAGGCTGACCTCGGCACGATCGGCGATCTGCTGGTTGGACAGCCCGGCGTCGACATAACGCAGCAGTTCCAGTTCGCGCGGCGTCGGCGTGCCGAGCAGCGGCAGGCGTCCCTGGGCATCCGCCGGCCCGGCTGCCGCGTCGCGCTCCTGGGCTGACCGGGGCCGGCAGCGCTCGGCAAAGAACCGGCGCTCCTCGTCGCTGGCGAATCCCCAGGCCGACGGCCGGCTGCCGTCCACGACCTGCGCCAGCGTCTCGGCGTGGTCGTCAAACGGGCGCACGATACGGCGGCTGGCAGCCAAGGTGATCGCCCGGGTGACGTGGCGAATCGCCAGCACGATCTGGTGGCCGCGCACCGCGACGGCGGCGCTGTCGAGCAGCAGTTCCACCTGCCGGGCCGTGCAGTCGTGGCGCCGGGCGCGCTGCAGTTCCTCGGCGATCAGCGGCAGCGCCTGCGGGTGGCGATCGGCGGCGATCAGAAGCTCGATATGCAACGCCGCCCGCAGCGCTTCGGTCAGCGGCGGGCCGTTCGGTCGCCGCTGGCGCGAACGCCGTCCGGCGGCATCGATGCGCAGGCCGATCCGAGCCGCTTCGGCTTTCGCGTCCTCCAGGCGGCCGAGGCGGATCAGCCGGCGCGCCACGAAGCAGGACAGCATCAGCGCCAGGCGCGGCGGATAGGCGCCGGCAATCTCGCGCAGGCGCTGCAGCGGCAACTGGCCATCCCAGAGCAGCACGGCAGCTTCCAGCCCGCAGGCGGCGGCTTCCAGAAAGCCGTGGCTGCGCGCGCCGGCCAGTCCGATATCGAGCAGCGCCCGCGCTTCTCCGTCGTTCCCCGTCCCGACAGCGATCCGCGCGGCGAGCAGCGCCAGCGTGCCGACGATGCCGCTGTCGTCACCGAGCGCGCCGCGCAGCGTCGCCAGCACCGGCCCCAGTTCGGCCTGCGCCGCCGCCAGGCTGCCTTCGTGGACGGCCGGCAAGGCAGCGTAGGCCGAAACCCAGCCATCGACATAGACGCTGGCGGCCTGGAATGCGGTTTCGCGGGCGGCCGCGAGCGCGCGACGGGCCTCGGCGAAGGCGAGATGGTTGACGTGATAGCCGCCGACGATGCAGTTCGCCGCCGTGCGGTTGAAAGCATCATCGCCGGCTTCCGCATCGGGCTCGGCCAGCCAGCGACCGGCGCCGAGCTGGGCGTCTTCCAGGTGGTCGGTCAGGCTGTCGATCGAGGTGCGCAGGATGGCGATCCGCCGCCGCAGGTCGCGATCGGCCGTGCCCCGCCGCTCCTCGGCGCGCTGCACGCGGCTGGCCAGCACGGCGCTGTGACGGCGGGCGTCGTCGTAACGGCGATGGAAGGCCAGCGCCCAGACGAACCAGTATTCGGCCTCGGGCCCGGCCTGCTGTCCGCGCGCATGCAGGGCGTCGAGCCAGCGCAGGTACTGCTGCACGTCACCGCGGTCGCGGACGAAACGCGGCGCGATCTGTTCAAGGATCTGCCGCGCCACCGCCGCCGAGCGCGATGCCAGCGCGTAGTCGACGGCGTCGCGCCACTGGCCGCCGCGCTCGCAGGCACGGGCGGCGCGGATCAGCAGCGTCTGCCGGCGCTTCGGCGGCAGCAGCCGGTCGGCCTCGTGGCGCAGGTGATCGCGGAACAGCCCGTGCAGCCGGTACTGGCTGCGGCTGCGATCCAGCGGAATCACGAACACGTTGCGCTCGATCAGATAGGCCAGGTGCCGGCCGACATCGGCGCCACCGATGGCCTGCGCGCACAGCTCGGCGCTGAAGGTGCGCAGCAGCGCGAGGCAGTAGAGGAACTCGCGCAGCGCATCGGAAAAGCCGGACAGCACCTGGCGGTTCAGCAGCTGCGCCAGCGCCTGATCGGAGCCGGAGAACTCCCGCACCGTCTGCTGCGGATCATCGGCGTGGCTCAGGATGATCTGCGCCATCCGCACCGCCGCCGGCCAGCCTTCGGTGCGGGCCGTGACCTCGGCGACGCCACCGGCGCCGATCGCGGCGACCAGCACCGGGCCGAGCAGTTCAGCGACCTCGCCGGCATCGAAGCCGAGGTCGGCGGCGCCGATCGGCCAGAGCCGCCCTTCGAGCTGGGCGCGGCCGAGATCGAACGGCAGTTCGCGCGTGCTGCTCAGGACCAGCTGCAGGTCGCTGCGGGTATCGAAGCAGAGGCGGTCGATCAGCCGGCCGAGGTCGGCGTCGGGGCCACCCGGCAGGTTGTCGATGAACAGGCTCAGCGGCGCCGGCGCATGGGCGAGCGCGTCGATCAGGCGGTCGATCCGCGCCTCGGCCGGCGTCTGGCCGCGAAACAGCGCATGGGTCGGATGCAGGCGGGCGGCCCGGCCGGCGAGCCGCGCCTCGAGCGCGTCGATCAGGCCGTCGAGGGTCGTTTCGCGGTCGTCGATCGACAGCCACAGGCAGTGCCGGCCGGCGCGGCGCTGCTCGGCCAGCCACATCGACATCAGCACCGTCTTGCCGTAACCGACCGGCGCCACGATGGCGACCAGCTTCGCCGCCTGCCCGGCCGCCGTCCGCAGGCGCGCCAGCGCCCGCGTCGGCAGGCTGCGGAACATGAAGGCCGGCGGCTCGCCGCGGCCGACCGGCGTGACGGCCGCGTCCGCATCCGCCTGCGCGGCACCAGCAGTTTCAATCGACGGAACCGGCAATTTGCGTGGCATGGCCCAGCTTCTCCGAGGCGCTTCGGCGCCAGCCTGCTCGAAAGTACGGGTCCGGGACAGCCCGGGCTTCCGACACTGCCGCTCCAGCCTGATCCCCGAGCCGGAGCCGTCCGATGAACGCAGCCGTGAAGCCCCCGCAGCACCATGTCGAGCGCGCCCGCACGATGCCGCTCGCCGACATCGACGTCAGCGACGTCTCGCTCTACCAGCAGGAAGCCCTGGCACCGTACTTCGAGCGCCTGCGCCGCGAAGCGCCGGTGCACTGGTGCAAGGACAGCCCGTACGGCGGCTACTGGTCGATCACCAAGTTCCACGACATCGTCGCGATCGACACCAACCACAAGCAGTTCTCGTCGGATCACACCAACGGCAGCTTCGTGCTCGACGACACCACGCTGAACGCGGTGGAAGGCGGCATCTCGCTGCCGAACTTCCTGGGCATGGACCCGCCGACCCATGACATCCACCGGATGGCGGTCAGCCCGATCGTGGCCCCGGCCAACCTGCTGCGCTTCGAAAGCCTGATCCGCAGCCGGACCAAGGACCTGTTCGACAGCCTGCCGCTCGGCCAGACCTTCAACTGGGTCGAGCAGGTGTCGATCCCGCTGACCACGATGATGCTGGCGACGCTGCTCGACTTCCCGTTCGCCGACCGCGCCAAGCTGACCCGCTGGAGCGACATCGTCACCACGCGGCCGGGCTACGGGCTGGTCGACAGCTGGGAACAGCGCACGGCCGAGCTGATGGACTGCCTCGCCTACTTCCAGAACCTCTGGGACGAGCGCAAGGCGCAGCCGCCGAAGTCCGACCTGATCTCGATGCTGGCCCATTCGCCCGCCATGCAGGGCCTGACCCCGACCGACTTCATCGGCATGCTGGTGCTATTGATCGTCGGCGGCAACGACACCACGCGCAGCTCGATGTCCGGCAGCGCGATGGCCGCCCATCTGTACCCGGCCGAGTTCGCCAAGGCCAAGGCCGACCCGTCGCTGCTCGCCAGCCTGGTGCCGGAAGTGATCCGCTGGCAGACGCCGATCGCGCACATGCGGCGCACCGCGATCGAGGACGTCGAATTCCGCGGCCAGCCGATCAAGAAGGGCGACAAGGTGGTGATGTGGTACCTGTCCGGCAACCGCGACGAGGACGTGATCGAGCGTCCGCACGATTTCATCGTCGACCGGCCGAACGCCCGCCGCCATCTGTCGTTCGGCTTCGGCATTCACCGCTGCCTCGGCAACCGCCTGGCCGAGATGCAGATCCGGGTGCTGTGGGAAGAGATGCTGAAGCGCTACACGCAGGTCGAAGTGATCGGCGAACCGCTGCGGGTGCCATCGAACCTGATCCACGGCTACCTCGACATCCAGACCCGGCTGCACGCCTGACCACCCGCCCCGACTCCCGAGAAAACCATGCCGAAGATCACCTACATCACCGCTGCCGGTGTCGAGCACGTCGTCAACGCCAGCTGCGGCGAATCGGCGATGCAGGCCGCCGTCAGCCACCGCGTACCGGGCATCGATGGCGACTGCGGCGGCGTCGCGGCCTGCGGCACCTGCCATGTCTGGGTCGACCAGAACTGGCTGGACCGCATCGGCCCGGCGCGGCCCGGCATCGAATCCGAGATGCTGGCCCTGACCGATGGCGCGACGCCGTACAGCCGGCTGGCCTGCCAGATCGAACTGGGCGATGCCCACGACGGCCTGCTGCTGCGGATGCCGACCGACCAGCACTAGTGCAGCGCGTGCAGCACACCGTGAGGGCTGCGCCGTACCAGGCCTTTTCCGGCTGACGCGCTCGCGTCAGCCGAACCCGACCGACATCCCGAGGATCACCGCCATGCAGCACCTGGACCCCGAGGGCGGCGGCGCCTGCCCGTTCCGTTTCAGTCTCGACGCCACGCAGTTCAAGCCGGGCGACGTGGTGAGCTACCGAATTCCGGATCGCTTCGACGACTTTCCGTTCGTCGGCATGCTGGTCGCCGTCCATGACGACCACGTGCTGATTTCGCCGAACGATCCGACCCAGCCCGGCAAGACGATGCGCGGCAGCCGCGAGAACCGGCCTGTCGTGGCCAGCACCGAACTGCTCTGACAGGCGGCATCGGCGCCTGACGGCGCACCGGGCCGGGAAGCCACAAAGTAAACACTTGTAAACTTCGACGGCTCTGGCGCTAGAATGCTGCGCCGCAATATGCGGTCTCCGGCCGCAACCCGATGTCCGAAGGTTGCCGCCCACCGCCCCGCCTCGCTCGGAGAATTCGTCGATGAAACCCTACGGCCGCAAGGTCGCCATCCTTGGCGGCAGCCGCATTCCGTTCGCCCGTTCCAACGGCGCCTACGCCACGCGCAGCAACTCGGACATGCTGACCGCCACGCTGAAGGGCGTGGTCGACAAGTACCAGCTGCACGGCGAGCGCCTTGGCGAAGTCGCGGCCGGTGCGGTGCTCAAGCACTCCCGCGATTTCAACCTGACCCGCGAATGCGTGCTGTCGTCGGGCCTGTCGGCCGAGACGCCGGCCTATGACCTGCAGCAGGCCTGCGGCACCAGCCTGGAAACGGTGATGACGGTCGGCAGCAAGATCGCCCTCGGCCAGATCGAAAGCGGCATCGGTGCCGGTGTCGATACCGCGTCGGATGCGCCGATCGGCGTTGGCGAAGGCCTGCGCAAGATCCTGCTCGAAGCCAATCGCGCCAAGACTGCCGGCCAGCGGCTGGCCGCGTTCGCCAAGTTCCGGCCGAAGCATCTGGTGCCACTGATCCCCGGCAACAACGAGCCGCGCACCCGTCTCAGCATGGGCGCGCACTGCGAGCTGATGGCCAAGCAGTGGGGCATTCCGCGCGCCGAGCAGGATCAGCTGGCACTGGAATCGCACCAGAAGGCCGCGCTGGCCTACGACTCCGGCTTCTTCGGCGATCTGGTGGTGCCGTACGCCGGCCTGAACCGCGACAACAACCTGCGCGGCGACACCACGCTGGCCAAGCTGGCTTCGCTGAAGCCGGCGTTCGACAAGACCGCCGGCACGCTGACCGCCGGCAATTCCACGCCGCTGACCGATGGCGCTGCCGCCGTGCTGCTGGCCTCCGACGACTGGGCCAAGGCGCACGGCCACAAGCCGCTGGCCTATCTGACCGCCTATGAAACGGCAGCGGTGGATTTCGCGTCCGGCCGCAAGGACGGCCTGCTGATCGCCCCGGCCTTCGCGGTGCCGCGGATGCTGGCGCGGATGGGGCTCAAGCTGCAGGACTTCGACTTCTACGAGATCCACGAAGCCTTCGCCGCCCAGGTGCTGTGCACGCTGAAGGCCTGGGAAAGCCCGACGTTCTGCAAGGAACGCCTCGGCCTCGACAAGCCGCTGGGCAGCATCGACCGCTCGCGGATGAACATTCGTGGATCGAGCTTGGGCCTCGGTCATCCGTTCGCGGCGACCGGCGCGCGCATCGTCGCCACGCTGGCCAAGATCATCAGCGAGAACGGTGGCGGCCGCGGCCTGATCTCGATCTGCACCGCCGGCGGCATGGGCGTGACGGCAATCATCGAGGGCTGATCGCGGCGCGCCGGCGTTTCCCTTACCGAAACGGAACGCGCTCGGCATACTCCCTGCACAACAGACGGCCCGCCAGTCCATCGACCGGCGGGCCGTTTCCATAGCCAGCTGCCGGGGAGAAGTTGATGAGCCTGTTCCGCACCAAAGCGATCGAGACCGATCTCGAAAAGAACACCGGCCTGAAGCGCAGCCTCAACGCCTTCGATCTGGTGATGCTTGGCATCGGCGCGATCATCGGAACCGGCATCTTCGTGCTGACCGGCAAGGCGGCGGCAGTCAATGCCGGGCCGGCGGTGGTGCTGTCGTTCATCGTGGCCGGTCTGGCCTGCACCTTCGCGGCACTCTCGTACGCCGAACTGGCCTCGTCGATCGGCGGCGCCGGCAGCGCCTACGGCTATGGCTATGCGGGCTTGGGCGAATGGCCGGCCTGGATCATCGGCTGGATGCTGGTGCTCGAATACGCAGTGGCGGTGCCGGCGGTGTCGGCTGGCTGGTCGGAGTACCTGAACACGCTGCTGCTGTCGCAGGACGTGCAGCTGCCAGCCGCCATCACCCACAGCTTTCTCGACACCCAGCACGCCGGCAGCGTGATGAACCTGCCGGCGATGCTGATCATCTTCGCGCTCGGCATCCTGCTGGTGGTCGGCGCCAAGATCGGTGCGATCTTCAACGCCATCATCGTCGCCGTGAAGCTGGCGACCATCTTCCTGTTCATCGGGGTGGCGGTGTTCCACGTCGACCCAACCTTGTGGCATCCGTTCATTCCGGACGCCGTGGTCGATGCCGACGGCACCTCGCACTTCGGCTGGGGCGGCGTGTTCGACGGCGCCTCGAAGATCTTCTTCGCCTATCTCGGCTTCGATGCAGTGTCGACCGCCGCCGAGGAAACCAAGAAGCCGTCGCGCGACCTGCCGATCGGCATCCTCGGCTCGCTCGGTGCCTGCACGATCCTCTACATCGTGGTGTCCGGCCTGCTGACCGGCATCGTGCCGTACACCTCGCTCAATGTCGGCTCGCCGGTCGCCTACTCGCTGCTGCAGATCGGCCAGAAGACCGCCGCCGGGCTGATCTCGATCGGCGCCATCGCCGGCCTGACCACGGTGATGCTGGTGATGTTCTACGGCCTGACCCGCGTGCTGTTCGCGATTTCCCGCGATGGCCAGCTGCCGCCGTTCTTCGCCACGCTGCATCCGGAAACCCGCACGCCGGTCGGCTCGATCGTCGCCGCCGGCCTGATCATGCTGCTGCTCGGCGGCTTCGTGCCGCTCGGCGAACTGGCCGACACCGCCAACATCGGCACGCTCGGCGCGTTCGTCATCGCCTGCGTCGGCGTACTGGTGCTGCGCCGTACCCGGCCCGATCTGAAGCGGCCGTTCAAGGCACCGTTCGGGCCGCTGCTGCCGGTGCTCGGCGTGCTGTCCTGCGGCTATCTGATGACCCGTCTCGGCCAGACCACCTGGACGGCGTTCGCGATCTGGCTGGCCATCGGCCAGGCGATCTACTTCGGCTATTCGCGCAGCCACTCCAAGCTCGCCAAGGCCTGAGGCGCGGCCATGGAAGTCTTCTGGGCAGCGATCGACGCCGTCAACAACACGCTGCTGTCAGTGCCCATGCTGCTGGCGCTGCTCGGCATCGGCCTGCTGTTCTCGGCCTGGAGCAAGTTCTGCCAGTACCGCTCGCTGACCCACGGCATGGCGCTGGTCGCCGGCCGCGGCATCGACACCGCCCACGGTGAAGGGGCGCTGACCCACTTCCAGGCGCTGACCGCGGCGATGAGCGGCACGGTCGGCCTGGGTGCCATCGCCGGCATGGCGATCGCGGTCGATTTCGGCGGCCCGGGTGCGGTGTTCTGGATGTGGGTGGTCGGCCTGATCGGCATGGCGCTGAAGACCACCGAAGTGACCTTGTCGCTGCTCTACCGCGACACCTCCGAGCCCGGCAATCCGCATGGCGGTGCGATGTATGTCGCCCGTGATGGCCTGGCGCAGCTGAATCCGAAGCTGAAGCCGTTCGGCCGCGTCGTCGGTGTGTTTTTCTGTTTCGCGCTGCTGCTGTTCGCGTTCACCGGCGGCAACATGTTCCAGACCTGGAGCGTGGCCGACACCACCCGCGAGTACTTCGGCGTGCCGACCTGGCTGACCGGCGTGATCCTGGCCAGCGCCGCCGCCGCCGTGATCCTCGGCGGCATCCGGCGCATCGGCAACGTCACCAAGACGCTGGTGCCTTTCAAGTGCGGCGTCTACGTGATCGTCGGCGTCTACGTGATCCTGCACGAGGCCGACAGCCTGCCGGCGCTGTTCTCCCTGATCGTCAGCAGCGCGTTCTCGCCGACCGAGGGCGTTGGCGCCTTCGCTGGCGGCAGCATGGGCGGTGCGTTCATGTGGGGCATGAAGCGGGCGCTGTTCTCCAGCGAGGCGGGCCTCGGCACCGCGCCGATCGCGCATGCTGCGGTGAAGACGCCGGAGCCGGTCACCGAAGGCGTGGTGGCCGGACTGGAGCCGTTCATCGACACGATCTTCGTCTGCACCGTGACCGGCCTCGTCGTGCTGGCCACCGGCATCTGGAACCGGGCGCCGGCCGCGCTGTGGAGCACGCCACCGGCGATCGTCGAAGCCGCACCCGGCCACTGGCAGCCGGATCTCGCCCGCATTCCCGAGCAGTCCGGCGCGATGCGCGAAGAATGGAAGCCCGGCGCGCCGGTATTCGTGATGGTCGACAACGGCGGCAGCCGCACGCGGCTCTACGGCGTGCTCGGTGACGACGCGCAGTCACTGCGCTGGATGCCACTGGAAGCGGCTCGCGCGCCGACCCTGCTGGATGCCGGCGTCTACGCCGACTACCGCGGCTCCACCCTGGTCGCCAAGGGCTTCGACAAGGTGCATCCGGGGCTCGGCCGCTGGCTGATTACCATCGCCGTCTGGGTGTTCGGCCTGTCCTGCATCATCAGCTACGGCTACTACGGCGAGCAGGGCGTGATCTACCTGATCGGACCGCAGGCGATCACGCCGTACCGGATCACGTGGTGCGTGGCAGCGGCTGTGGCCTGTTTCGGCTTCATCGAGACCTCGGGCCAGCTCGATGCGATCTCCACCGTCGGCTTGGGCTTCATGTACCTGGTCAACCTGCCGCTGATGCTGGTGCTCGGCCACAAGGCGATGGCCGCCTACCACGGCTACTTCCGTCGCCTTGCGGCCGGCGAGATCCGCCGGCCGTCCTGAATCGACGCACCGGCGGATCGTCTCAACCCTTGGGCTCAGGCGCTGGCGGCAGCGATCGCCTGGCTGAGATCGGCGATCAGGTCGTCGATGTGCTCGATGCCGATCGACAGCCGCACGGTGTCCTCGCTGACGCCGGCCTTTTCCAGCTCCGCCGGTGACAGCTGGCGGTGCGTCGTCGACGCCGGATGGGTGGCCAGCGACTTGGCATCGCCGATGTTGACCAGCCGCGTGAACAGCTTCAGCGCATCCTGGAAGCGGGCGCCGGCCGCCCGGCCACCGCTGAGCCCGAAGGTGATGATCCCCGACGCCCGGCCGCCGAAGTAGGTCTGGGCCAGTGCATGCTGCGGATGGTCTTCCAGGCCGGCGTAGCCGACCCACTTCACCTGCGGCTGCGCCTTCAGGAAACGGGCGACCTTGATCGCGTTGTCGGTGATCCGGTCCATGCGCAGCGCCAAGGTCTCGATGCCGGTCAGGATCTGGAAGGCGTTGAACGGCGACAGCGCCGCGCCGGTGTTGCGCAGCGGCACCACGCGGGCGCGGCCGATGTAGGCCGCCGGCCCGAGCGCTTCGGTGTAGACGACGCCGTGATAGCTCGGGTCCGGCTCGTTGAGGCGCGGGAAGCGCGCCTTGTGCTCGGACCACGGAAACTTGCCGGAATCGACGATGGCGCCGCCGAGCGTCGTGCCGTGGCCGCCGAGGTACTTGGTCAGCGAGTGCACGACGATGTCGGCGCCGTGCTCGATTGGCCGCAACAGGTACGGTGTGGCCACCGTGTTGTCGACGATCAGCGGCACGCCGGCGGCGTGGGCGATCGTGGCGATCGCGGCGATGTCGGTGACATTGCCGAGCGGGTTGCCGATCGATTCGATGAACACCGCCTTGGTCCTGGCGTCGATCAGCGGCGCGAAACTGGCCGGATTGCGCGGATCGGCGAAGCGCGTCTCGATGCCGAACTGCGGCAAGGTGTGGGCGAACAGGTTGTAGGTGCCGCCGTACAGCGTGCTGGCCGACACGATGTTGTCGCCGACGCCAGCGATGGTCTGGATCGCATAGGTCACCGCCGCCTGGCCGGAAGCCAGCGCCAGCGCGCCGATGCCGCCTTCGAGCGCCGCCAGCCGCTGCTCCAGCACATCGTTGGTCGGATTCATGATCCGCGAATAGATGTTGCCGGCCACCTTCAGGTCGAACAGGTCGGCACCGTGCTGGGTGTCGTCGAAGGCGAACGCCACGGTCTGGTAGATCGGCACCGCGACCGCGCGGGTCGTCGGGTCCGGCTGGTAGCCGGCGTGGATGGCCAGGGTCTCGAAGCGCAGCGGGGTATCGGACATGTGTCGTTCTCGGCGGGGTTGTAGTGTCGGACAGGGGTCATGCACGCGCCGTCAACGCTGGACGGTTCGCGGATGCAGACGCTACACCGGCCGTACGGTTCCAAGGAAAGTCCAAACGCGTCGCGTGGCATTGGCCCGGCCCGGCGACGCCGCCACCGATACACTGTGTGCCCTGAATTCCCGATCCGCATGAACCCGCCCAACCTCACCGACATCGCCCATCGCGCCACCGGCCGCACCGGCGTGCTGCTGATGAATCTCGGCTCGCCCGACGCGCCCACCGGCCCGGCGATCCGCCGCTACCTCGCCCAGTTCCTCGGCGACCCGCGCGTGGTCGAACTGCCGCGCGCGCTGTGGCTGCCGATCCTCTACCTGTTCATCGTGCCGTTCCGGCCGAAGCGCCTGGCCCATGCCTACGGCTCGATCTGGATGGACGAGGGCTCGCCGCTGCTGGTCCATTCCCGGCGCCAGGCGACCAAGCTGAAGGCCCTGCTGGCCGCCCAGCACGGCCGCGACGTACCGGTGGAACTGGCGATGACCTATGGCAACCCGAGCGTGGAATCGGCGATCGCCGCGCTCGAACAGCAGGGCGTGCGGCGGATCGTCGTACTGCCGCTGTACCCGCAGTATTCCGGCTCGACGACCGCCGCCTGCTTCGACACCGTGTTCGCCGAAACGCAGAAGCGCCGCTGGATGCCGGAACTGCGGACGATGAGCAGCTACCACGACCATCCCAGCCACATCGCCGCGCTGGCCAACAGCGTGCGCCGGCACTGGGACACCCAGGGCCGGGGCGATCACCTGCTGATGTCGTTCCACGGCGTGCCGCAGCACTACGTGACCGCTGGTGATCCCTACTACTGCCAGTGCCAGAAGACCGGCCGCCTGCTGGCCGAAGCGCTGGAACTGCCGAAGGATGCTTATTCGATCAGCTTCCAGAGCCGCTTCGGCAAGGCGCCCTGGGTGCAGCCGTACACCGATGCCACGGTGCGCGCGCTGGCCACGCGCGGCGTGAAGACGCTGGATGTCATCTGCCCCGGCTTCGCAGCCGACTGTCTGGAAACCCTGGAGGAAATCTCGATCGGCGTCGCCGAGGATTTCGTTGCGCACGGCGGTCGCGCGTTCCGCTACATCCCGGCGCTCAACGACCACGACGAGCACATCGAGATGATCGCCGGCCTGCTCGAAGATGCCCTCGCCGGCTGGCTGATGCCGCTGCCGCAACCCGGCGAAGTCGACACCCGCCTGGCCCGGGCCGCCGCGCTGGAGCCGGCGTTCCGGGGCCAGGTACTGCCGGCGCTTCAGGGCACCGGCTGAGCCGGCGGCGGCGACGCCGGCAGGCGGACCGTGCCGGTGCGCGCATCCGGTGACGGCAGCGCATCCGGCTTCAACTGCACCTGCGGCACGCTCGGCTGACGGCGAACCGCTGGCTGCGGTGCCGGCTGGCTCACGGCCGGCACCGGCTGCCCGGGCGACCCGCCCGACGGCGACAGGTTCACCGACGGCACCTTTTCCACGGCCGGCGCCGATGACGGTGACGACGACGGCACCGGCGCCGGCTGCGGCGCGAATTCCGATGCATTGACGCGCGGATCGCGCTGCAGCTTCAGCACGTCGCCGGGCGTCAGGGTAATCACCGGAACATTCGGCTGGCGGCGCACCTGCGGCGGGTTCTCGACCGGTGCCGAAGCAGCCGCAGCGGCAGGCGGCAAGGCCACGGCCGGCGTCTCGACGACCGGCGGAGTCGCAGCCGGTGGCGGCAGCGGCAGGGCGGTGGCCGCCGTGGCGGGCGGCTCAACCGGCGCCGGCGTATCGCCCGGCACGATGGTCGGCTCCGGCGGCGGCGGCTCCGCTCCCCGGGCCAGCGGTGCGGCCGGCTTGGCGGGCGCCGGCGTTGCCGGCGCCGGAGCAGCGGCCGGCGCGGCCGGAGGCGCAGTCACCAGCGGCTGCGGCGGGCTGTCGGTGGCGGCCGTCGGCGGCGTGGTGGCGACCACGGCCGCCGGTGCAGCTGTCGAGGCGGTCGCCGTGCAGCCGTTTTCGTCGACCCGCTCGCCGAGCGCCGTGCCGGGGCAGCGATCGCGGCCATTGGCGACGCCGTCGAAATCGTCATCCAGCGAACAGCCCTCGGCGTCGACGCGTGCGCCGCGCACCGAATAAGGGCACTGGTCGATGACATCGGGCACGCCATCGGCATCGCCGTCAGCCTTGCCGTCGACTGCAGCAGCGGCTGCCGGCGTCGCTGCCGGTGCCGGGGTGCTGGCGGCAATCGGCGCTGCGGCCGGAGCCGGAGCCGTATCAGCCGGCGCCGCAGCGCTGGCGCTATCAAGGCTGCAGCCATTGGCGTCAACGCGCTCGCCGGCCGGCGTCGCCGGGCACTGGTCGCGGCCATTGGCGACGCCGTCGAAATCATCATCGAGCGCACAGCCATCGGGGCCGACTGGCGTGCCGGCGACCGAGTACGGGCACTGGTCCGCCGTGTCGGGCACGCCGTCGCCGTCGGCATCGCCATCGACGCTGCAACCGTCGGCATTCACCTTGGTGCCAGCGGGGGTATACGGGCAATCGTCGAGTTCGTCGGACACGCCATCGCCATCGCCGTCAACCACCAGCGTGGGCGCCGCAGCCAGCTGCATCGGCCCGAGCAACAGCACGGCAAGCAGCGCCGAGGCTCGGGAGCGTGCGGTGGAATTCATCAGATTGAGTCCCCGTTAAGAATGAATCGCAGTTAACCTGCGTTATTTGCGAATCTAATGCACCGAATGTACCCGATCCGGGGGGGATTTTCGCCGGATTAACATTCCTACGCTCCGCACTGACCTGTTTTGTCCATGTCGCCCATCACGCCGCGTCTTCCGCTGGTTCTCGCGTCAGGCTCCCGCTACCGCGCCAGCCTCCTGGCCCGGCTGGGTGTGCCATTCGAGGCAATTGCCTCGGATGCGGACGAAAGCCGCCTTCCGGGCGAATCGCCACAGGCGCTCGCCGAACGGCTGGCGGAGGTCAAGGCGCAGCGGCTGGCAGCGCGATTCCCGGAACGCTGGGTGCTGGGCTCTGACCAGGTCGCCGCGCTGGGCGATCGCGTGCTGGGCAAGCCCGGCAGCCGGGACGCCGCGATTGCCCAGTTGCGCGCGCAATCCGGCCAGCAGGTCGATTTCATCACCGCTGTCGCGCTGGTCCAGGCGGCCAGCGGTGCGGTACATCGCCACGTCGATCTGACCCGCGTGCGTTTCCGCCCGCTGACGGCCGGGGAAATCGAACGCTATGTCGATGCCGAACCGGCTTTCGACTGCGCCGGCAGCTTCAAGAGCGAAGGGCTCGGCATCGCGCTGGTCGAAGCGATCGAGTCCGACGATGCGACCGGCCTCGTCGGCCTGCCGCTGATCGCGGTGCGGCGGCTGCTGGCGACGATCGGCCAGCCGCTGCCTTGAACGCCGTAGCTCACGCGCGGCCACGCCCACACAGTTCCATCCGGCCAAGCAAATGCCCCGCGCGGAGTCACGCACAGCGGCTTGCTGGGCGGCACGAGTCAAATGTGGCGTCTGACCTCGTAGTTCAGTTGATGCTGAGTACCGCCGCGTTGAACTTACAAATCTCGACCGTGAGATCTCGCGGTGACGGCAGGTCGTTGATCGTCGGGGTATCGCCCTTGTCGCCGGGGGAAACCAGCGCATTTTTCAGCGTTATCTTCCAGACGCTCCCAGCGTCCAAAGCGACGCTTGGACCTGCGGCAACGAACTGGATTGAGGATATTTCTCCTCGATCACGATCTGCGCGATCCGCCTCGCAAAGGTCTCTGAAACGAACGGAGCCTGGAAGTTAAAAAGCATCATGCCGACGCTCTTCGTTCCGCCACAAGAAGCGGCTGGTGTTACTGATCCAGAGGATTGCGCCGAAGCGTGGAACGTGGCGAGCAACAGCGTGCTGCCGACGAAGGGGCTGAACATGAGCTACTCACTGATACCTACTCTCGCTAAAGTCTAGCCGTCGCCCGCCGATGCACGGTCACAGGCCCGAAACGCTGCCCAGCACTAAAGCTCACGCGGGGCGAAGCCGTCGCGTGGAGCCCTTTGTTGGACCACGGCTCGCTCCACCAACTGAACAAGCCATTGCTCGGCGTGCCCCCAAGCCAAAGCCATGACGATAGCAGCCGCGAACAGAAGCACCAGGGAAACTGGAAGAAAGAAAATTGCAGCAAGAGAGAACGGAAGAGCAATGAATCCGGCCATGAGAAGCAGCATAACGGTGGTGAACGAGATACGAGCGGAGGACGCAATGCTGTTACTCGTAGTGACGTAAATGGAGCCGCCTACCAGATTGATTAGAGGCCGATACGTGATTACGCCACCCTTGAACTGCAACTGACTCTCGGTGCACTGGGTGATAACAGCGCCAATGTCTTGAAGCTCTCGCTCAATGCTGGGGCGGAGCTGAAGCAAGTTCGGTCGTTCGTTCACTCTTTTAGGTCCAACGTAGGTTAGCCGCCAGCCAACCACGCCGGCAGCGCATGGACCCCGTCGACCACCGCCCGCGCGCCAGCCTTGTACAGGCGGCCAGGTTCATGAACGCCGCAGGCCACGCCGAGCGCCGGCATGCCGATCGCCCGGGCCATCGCCACGTCGTATTCGGTGTCGCCGATCATCAGCGCCCGCTCAGGGGGGACGCCGGTCTCGCGCAGGATTTCCTCGAGCATCAGCGGATGCGGCTTGTCGGCGGTTTCGTCGGCGCAGCGGCTGGTCTCGAACAGCGGCCGGACGTGGCCGTGATCGTCGAAGGCGCCTTCCAGCCCGGCGCGCGGCTTGCCGGTGGCCACCGCCAGCCGGAAGCCGAGGCCGCGCAGTTCGGCCAGCGCGTCGGCGGCGCCGTCGAACAGCGGCGTCGAATGGATCTTCAGCCCGGATTCCCGGCGATGCAGCATCAGCTGGCGCATCACCCACTGCGGGTCGAACTCCGGATACAGGCGGCGCATGCCGTCTTCCAGCCCGAGGCCGATCAGCTCTGCGATCTGGTGGTTCTCGCGCGGCGGCAGGCCGAGATCGCGGATCGCGGCCTGCGTGGTGCTGACGATCAGCCCGGCCGAATCGGCGAGGGTTCCATCCCAGTCGAAGATCAGCAGCTCGAACGCCGCCATGTGCTCAGCGTCCCGGCCCGAGCACGTCGAGGAACTCGCGCAGCTCCCCGGTCATCGGCGCGTTCAGGATCAGCTTGCCGAACTCGCCGTCGGCCGGCAGCTGCAGGAAATGGGAATGCAGGAACATCCGCCGCAGACCCTTGTCGCGGATCGGCTTCTGGTCGTCGCGGAGGCCGTACTTGCGGTCGCCGGCCACTGGATGGCCGAGCGCCAGTGCGTGCACGCGAATCTGGTGGGTGCGGCCAGAAAAGATGTGCACCTCGCAGAGCGTGGCGTCCTTGTAGTGCGCCTGCGGCACGAAGCGCGACTTCGACGGCTTGCCGTCCTCCTCGTCGATATCGACGAACCGCTCGCCGCCGGGAATGGCCCGCTTGACCAGCGCGGCGTCGACATCGCGTGCGCCGCCCTGCAGTCGGCCGACCAGCAGCGCGAAATAGCGCTTGTCGGCCAGACCTTCGCGGAACGCGCGCTGGGCGCGCAGCAGGCCCGGGCGGGATTTCGCCAGCAGCAGCACGCCGCTGGTGTCGCGATCGAGACGGTGGGCCAGTTCCAGGAAGTCGTACTTGCCCCAGCTGCGCGCCGCCTCGATGACGCCGTAGGCGATGCCGGTGCCGCCGTGCGAGGCGAGCCCGGCCGGCTTGCAGATCGCCAGGTAATGCTCGTCCTCGTGGACGATGGCTTCGCGAAGACGGTTCAGCACCGCATCCGGCGCCCGCACCTGCTCGGTTTTCTCGGCGATCCGCACCGGCGGAATGCGCACCTCCTCGCCCAGCGCCAGCTTGCGGTCCGGCTTCGCCCGGCCGCCGTCCACCCGCACCTGCCCGGAACGCAGGATCAGGTAGATGTGCGATTTCGGCACGCCCGGCAGGCACTTCATCAGGTAGTTGTCGATGCGCTGGCCGTCCTCGTTCGGGCCGATCGTCATGTGCACGACCACGCTCGGCAGGTTGGCCGGCTCGGCGACCTTGGCTTTCACGGCCGCGCGCGACACCGGGTTGAACTTCGGCGCGTGGACCTTCTTCCGCGCCGGCGCGGCCGGCCGGCCGGAGAACGGTTTGCCGGACGCGGCCTTCGCAGCCGGTTTCGACGCCGGCCGTGCCGGGCCGGCCGCAGCCGGCCGTGCCACTTTCGGACGTCCGGCATCCTTGCTACGCGCGGCGGCGCGATCTGCCGGGGCCGCTGCCGCCGGCCGGCCGGCCGGCTTGTCTGACCGCGCCGGTGGCGGGTTCAGCACATTGTTCCAGTCACCCTTCTGGCGCGGCGCATAGCCAGGCTTGCCTCCCGCCGGCCGCGCCGCACGCGGCGGATGACCGCCACCGCCTCCGCTGCGGGCGGCCGGCTTGCCGGCGGCGCGGCCGGCCGCCGGCGCAGCCTTGCGGGCGGGTGGCCGGGCGCCCGGACGGGAAGCGGCGGACTTGGCAGCAGGCTTGCGATTCACGGCGATCTCGGCGGGACAACGTGGTTACGGCAGTGCGTCAGGACCGTGACGCCGGGATCCGGCGGCCAACCGATGGGTCGGTGACACCGCCGTTGCAGGTCGGGGCTGGCCGGTTCGAGCCATGCCCTTGAGCGGCAACGCAAAACTACCGCAGGCAGGAAGTTCGTGGCACACTTCGGTACGTCTGTCGCGCAGGTGCCAGACGAAAAACTCAGCGATCGACCCACGGGTTGTCGCCGGGGCCCTGGCAGGACTCAGCGGGTGCGCATGGTAACAAAACCGTCCGCCTTGCCAGCGCCAATTCCGCTAGCCATCAGCACGCTGCCCCCTGAAGGGTCGGCGTTCCGCACATACAGCGTTCCCGCACGAGGCGGGGATGAATCGACGATCGAACCCTCACAATTTCGTAACGATCGAGGCGCGCCACAGACGCGCCGCATCCCGTGTCGCGCGGTCGAGCGTGTCAACAGACAGCATTCGAGACCGCCACCATGAAAAGAATCCTGATCAACGCCACACAGCGCGAGGAATTGCGCGTGGGCATCGTCGACGGGCAAAAGCTTTACGACCTTGACATCGAACTGGCCTCGCGCGAACAGCGCAAGTCCAACGTCTACAAGGGCAAGATCACCCGCGTCGAGCCGAGCCTCGAGGCCTGCTTCGTCGACTACGGCGCGGAACGTCACGGCTTCCTGCCGCTGAAGGAAATCCACCGCGACTACTACCGGCCGAATGCCCCGGCCGGCGGCGGCAAGAACAACATGCGGGAACTGATCGCCGAAGGCTCGGAGATCATCGTCCAGGTCGAAAAGGAAGAGCGCGGCAACAAGGGTGCGGCGCTGACCACCTACGTCAGCCTAGCCGGCCGCTACCTGGTGCTGATGCCGAACAACCCGAAGGCCGGCGGCATTTCCCGGCGCGTCGAGGGCGAGGAACGCGAGGAAGCGCGCGAAGCGCTGGCGGCACTGACCATCCCGGACGGCATGGGCATTATCGTCCGCACCAACGGCATCGGTCGCTCGGCCCCCGAGCTGCAGACCGACCTCGACCAGCTGGCCGACACCTGGGGCCGCATCACCCAGGCCGCCAGCGAGCTGCCGGCGCCGTTCCCGCTGTACAAGGAAAACAACGTCGTCCTGCGGGCGCTGCGCGACTACCTGCGCCCGGACATCGGCGAGGTGATCGTCGACAACGCCGAGATCTACGAGGAAGCCCGGGCGCAGATGGAGCGCTCGATGCCGGCCGAGAAGCACAAGCTGAAGCTGTACCGCGACGATATCCCGCTGTTCTCGCGTTACCAGGTCGAAAGCCAGATCGAATCGGCGCATGAGCGCATGGTCCGCCTGCCGTCCGGCGGCTCGATCGTCATCGACCACACTGAAGCGCTGACCGCGATCGACATCAACTCGGCGAAGGCGACCGGCGGTGGCGGCATCGAGGAAACCGCGCTGCAGACCAATCTGGAAGCAGCCGAGGAAATCGCCCGCCAGCTGCGTCTGCGCGATCTCGGTGGCCTGATCGTGATCGATTTCATCGACATGAACTCAACCAAGAACCAGCGCGAGGTCGAGAAGGCGGTGCAGGAAGCCTGCGAGATCGACCGCGCCCGCGTGCAGGTCGGCCGCCTGAGCCGCTTCGGCCTGCTGGAAATGAGCCGCCAGCGGCTGCGTCCCAGCCTGTCCGAACACACCCAGATCGCCTGCCCGCGCTGCGAAGGCCGCGGCCAGATCCGTTCGGTCGAATCGCTGGCGCTGGCCGCACTCCGCCTGATCGAGGAGGAGTGCATGAAGGACCGCACCGGGCGCGTGATCGCGCAGCTGCCGGTCGATGTCGCCACCTTCCTGCTGAACGAGAAGCGCGGCGTGATCGGCGAGCTGGAATCGCGCTACATGGTGGTCGTCACCCTGGTGCCGAACGAGACACTGGAAACGCCGAAGTACGAAATCCTGCGCATCCGCACCGACCACCTGTCGCAGGGTGAAAACGCCGGTATGAGCTACCGCCTGCCGCAGGACTTCAAGGCCGAGGCGCGCGCCGCGCTGGTCGGCAGCGGCACCCCGCAGGGGCCGCGCGGCGCCTCCGGCGAAGCGGCCGTCAAGGCGCTGCTGCCGAATGCACCAGCCCCGCTGCCGCTGGATGCGCCGGACCCGACTGTTGCGGCACCCGCTGCCACCAAGGCGCAGCCGCCGGCACCGGCGGCCGTGCTGAAGCCGGTGGCCCCGGGCGGCTTCTTCGCCTGGGTGCTGCGCCTGTTCGGCATCGGCAAGCGCGCCAGCGACACCGCCGCGCCAGCCCGCAAGGCCGACGGCAACAGCAACGGCCAGCGCCCGCCGCAGGGCGCGCGCAACGGCGGCCAGCAGCAGGGCGGCCAGCAGCGCCAGGGCCGTGATGGCGGACGTGACGGCAACCGAGACGGACGCCGCGACGGCGGCCGGCCGCAGGACAGCCAGCAGCGCCGCGACGGTCGCCAGGACGGCGGCCGCGACGGCAATCGCGATGGCAACCGCGATGCGCGCCGCGACGGCCAGCAGCAGCCGCGCCGCGACGGCCGCAACGGCAACGAACCGCGTGCCGACGGCGCCAGCAACGGCAACGGCAACAACAACCGGCCTCAGAACCCGAACGGCGGCCAGGGCCGCCAGGACGCGCGCCAGGACGGCCGTGGCGAAGGACGTGGCGAGCGCGGCCAGCAGCCGCCGCGCCAGCCGCAGGCACCGCGCCAGCCGCAGAATCCGGCACCGCGTCCGGCAGCGGCAGCAGCTGCTGCGGATGGCGAGTTGCCAGCCGCCGCCGTCGCAGCCGCCGTGGTCGGCGCGCCGCTGCTGGCCGATGCCACCACAGCCGCCGCGCCGGTGGAATCGATGAGCGCGCTGCTGGCGTCGACGGCCGTCGACAACCCCGCTGAAGGCGAGGCCGCGGCAGCCGATCCGGCCGCCACCGCCGCCAATGGCGAAGCGCGCGAAGGCGGCAGCCGGCGCGGTCGGCGTGGACGGCGCGGCCGTGGCCGTGGCCGCAACGGCGAAGCCGGCGAACGCAACCCGAACGCCGTACCCGGCAGCGAAGGCGAGGCGGCGGACGATGCCGCAGATGGCGATGACAACGAACTCGCCGCCGGCGGCCTGAACGGTGCCGACGAGATTCCGCCGATGTTCGATCCGGCGGCTCTCGAAGTGCTGCCGTCGAGCGACGAACCCGGCTACGCGCCGCGCCGAGACCAGCGTCCGGCGCGCGTCGAGACCGCAGCAGCCGCAGTTGTCGTGGCGGCCGCCGAAGAAACCCAGGCCGCCGCGCCGGCTGCACCGGTGCAAGACGCGGCGCCGGTTGCCGAAGCGGCCGTGGTGATCGCGGCCGTCGAAACGCCGCCGCCGGTGGCCGCAGTCGAAACGCCGGCCGAGCCAGTAGCCAAGCCGGGGGCCGAGGTCGCGGCCGTCGAGACGCCGGTCGCAGCCCCCGTACAGGTCGCCGAACCGGTGCCGGCCGCACCGCTGGTGGTGGCCGAAGCGCCGGTGGTGGTGGAAGTCGCCCCGCCCGTCGCCGTCGAGGCCGTGGCAGCCGCCGAGCCGGCGCCGATCGCGGAACCGCCGGTGGCGGTCGAAGCAGCCGCTGCGGCCATCGAACCGGCCGTGACGCCGGCAACGGCGGCCGAACCGGCAGCGGTTGTGGCGGCGGTCCCGGCAGCGACGGCCGACGAGGCTGCGCCGGCTGCCGCCACCGATGGCAGCACCGACGACAGCGCCGTGAAGAAGTCCGACACGGTCGCCTGAGCCCGGCAACGGCGCTGGCCGGCTTGGCCCCGCACAGGGGCCAGGCCGCAAGCCAGCCCGGACAAAAAAAGCCGCGTCGATCGACGCGGCTTTTTTGTTGCCCGAGCGCTTGGCTACTCGCGGCGCAGGATGCGGTCGACCAGCTGGTTGGCCCAGAAATTCGACTTGAACGAGGCGGTCACCGCGACCGGGTCGTAGTGCTGCGCCACCCAGTCCGGAAACGGGGTGCCGGGATGGGCGGCCAGGTGATCCCGGTAGCTGTAGAACACCTGGTCGAGCACGCCGGTCTTGGCCGCCTTGATGTGGCCGTGGCGCCAGAAGTCCAGCTGGCGCATCGCGGTATCGAAGGGCGCGCCGCGCAGCAGCAGGAAGATCGTCGACACCATGCCGGCGCGGTCCGCACCGGACTTGCAGTGGATCAGCAGCGGCTTCGGCAGGCGGTCGAGCAGGCTGATGATTTCCAGCAGCTCGTCGCGCTGCGGCGCGCTGCGCGAGCCGATCGGGAAATGCACCAGCCGCAGGCCGATGCGCTTGCAGGTGTCCCATTCAAGCTGGTTGGAGCCGAGATGGGTTTCGTTGCCGCGCAGGCTCAGCACGGTCTGGATGCCGGCCCGTTGCGCGCCTCGGAGCTGGTACGGCATCGGGTGGCCGCAGCGGTGCAGCTCGGGCGTGATCTTGAGCCGCGTGTTGTAGATGAAGCGGAAGATCGAGTGATCGACGAACAGCATGTTCAGCCAGGCGCGGACGCGCGCCCAGGGCTTGAGCAGCGGCACATCCGGCGGCAGCACGGCGGTGCGGCGGCTCATGCCCGCGCCGCCAGCAATGCGGCGACCGCCTGCAGATCGGCCTCGGCGTCGACACCGCGCGGCGCCGGCACGTCGGACACGCCGACGGCGATCCGCAGCCCGGCTTCCAGCGCCCGCAGCTGCTCCAGCGCTTCGCAGGATTCGAGCTGTGATGCTGGCAGCTGGCTGAACCGGCGCAGCGCGCCGACCCGGTAGGCGTACAGGCCGATGTGGCGGAACGCGAGGCCCGCCGGCAGCGGCGAGGTCGGCGACGTGCCTTCGCGCTTCCACGGAATCGGCGCCCGCGAGAAGTACAGCGCGTGGCCGTTGGCGGCACGCACCACCTTGACGAAGTTCGGGTTCAGCCAGTCCTCAAGCTGATGCAGCGGATGGCACAAGGTGGCGATGTCGGCCGAAGGATCGTCGGCCAGCAGGCGCGCCGCCTCGATCACCATCGCCGCCGGCATCAGCGGCTCGTCGCCCTGCAGGTTGACGACGATCTCCTCATCCGCCCAGCCGGCAACGGTGGCGATCTCGTTGACCCGATCGGTGCCGGACAGATGGGCCGGATCGGTCATCCGCACGTCGGCGCCGAAGTCCGCACACAGCGCCTGGACTTCGGCATCGTCGGTGGCGATGGTCACGGCGGCCGGCCCGGCGACTGCGCAGGCGGCCTGCCAGGTCCACTGCACCATCGGCTTGCCGGCCAGTTCGCGCAGCACCTTGCGCGGCAGGCGCGTGGAGCCGAGCCGCGCCGGAATGACGATGCGGAAGCGGCGTTCGCTCACTGCAGTTCGTCGTCGCGCAGCGGTCGCGCTTCCTCTTCGAGCATCACCGGAATGCCGTCACGCACCGGATAGGCAAGGCGCGAGGCCTTGCACCAGAGTTCCTGGACGTCCGGATGCCAGGTCAGCGGCCCCTTGGTGACCGGGCAGACGAGGATGTCGAGCAGGCGCTTGTCCATGGATTCAGAAGGATTTTCGGGGAAGACCGGACAGCAATTTTCGCACAAGCGCCGTGTCGGCCTCACCGATGCGCGCCTCGGCCGGCACGTACCACAGGCCGGGCCTGGCGAACGCGGCGCACTTCACGGCGTCCTTCTCGGTCATCAGCACCGGCGCCGCATCGCCGAAGGCGAGATCGGCAGCCACGAAACGATGATGATCCGGGAACGGTTGCGGAATCACGACAAGACCGGCCGCCGTCAGCACATCGAAGAAACGCTGCGGATGGCCGATGCCTGCAACCGCGTGCAGCGTCTGGCCGCTGAACGCCGACAGCGGCCGCAGCTCGCCGCTGTCCAGCGCCTGCGCCCGGTCGATGCCGAGCTGCATCGCCAGCTGCGGCCGGCCATGCGCTGGCAGCGCTGCATGCTGCGGGCCGTTGACGATCACCGCATCGACACCGGCCAGCCGCGCCGCCGGTTCGCGCAGCGGCCCCGCCGGCAGCCACGCGCCATTGCCGAGACCGCGCGCGCCGTCGATCACGCAGAACTCGAGATCGCGGGCCAGCCGGTAGTGCTGCAGGCCGTCGTCGGCGATCAGCAGATCGACACGATCCTGCTCGATCAGCAGCCGCGCAGCGGCGACGCGATCCGGCGCCACCGCCACCGGCACGCCGCTGCGTCTTGCGATCAGCGCCGGCTCGTCGCCGCATTCGGCCGGATCGGTACTCGCCGAGACCCGCAGCGGATAGGCCGCAGCACGGCCGCCATAGCCGCGGCTGATCACGCCGGGCCGGAAGCCAAGTGCCCTCGCCTGTTCGACCAGCCAGAGCGTCACCGGCGTCTTGCCGGTGCCGCCGACGCTGATGTTGCCGACCACCACCACCGGCACCGGCAGGCGCACCGCCTGCGCGCGTTTCGACGCCCCGATGCGATCCGCGACCCGACCGTACAGCGCAGCCAGCGGCCGCAGCACCAGCGGCGGGGATTCCGCCGAGTACCAGCGCCGTTCGAGCCAGCGCTTCAATGCGCGGCCCGATCCGGGCAGCGACCTTCAGCAGCCGTCATTCCGGCGAAGGCTGGAATCCAGTGCCGTCCGACGCGCCCTGTTTGAAGGAGGCGTACTGGATCCCGGCCTTCGCCGGGATGACGGGCTCGAGGTACGCGCGGGGCCGTGCCCATCAGGCCGCGACCGGCTCGTCGCGGAACTGCATGCGGTGCAGCGCGGCGTAGGCGCCATCGCGGGCGATCAGCGCCTCGTGGGTGCCCTGCTCGACGATCCGGCCCTGGTCCATCACCACGATCAGGTCGGCGCTCTGGATGGTCGACAGGCGATGGGCGATCACCAGCGTCGTGCGGCCTTTCATCAGCTCGGTCAGCGCCTGCTGGATCGCCCGTTCGGATTCAGTGTCGAGCGCGCTGGTGGCCTCGTCGAGGATCAGGATCGGCGCATCCTTGTACAGCGCGCGGGCGATGGTCAGGCGCTGCTTCTGGCCGCCGGACAGATTCGCACCGTCCTGGCCGAGCATCGTGTCCAGCCCCTGCGGCAGCCGTTCGATGAACTCCCAGGCGTGGGCGCGGCGCGCCGCTTCCTCGATCTTGTCGCGGGTGGCGCCGGTGGAGCCGTAAGCAATGTTGTCGGCGATGCTGGCGTTGAACAGCACGATGTTCTGATCGACCAGCGCCACCTGCCGGCGCAGGTCCGACAGCCGGTAGTCGCGGGCATCGAAACCATCGAGCAGCAGCCGCCCGGACGTCGGGTCGTAGAAGCGCGGGATCAGCGACAGCAAGGTCGACTTGCCGCTGCCGGAGCGGCCAACGAAGGCCACCGTCGCACCCGGCGCGACCTCCAGGCTGACGCCATCCAGCGCGGCGCGGCCGTCGGCCTCGTAGGCGAAGCGCACATCGTCGAAGCGCAGGCTGCCCTGGCTGCGCGCCAGCGGCCGGCTGCCGGCATCGGCTTCGACCGGCGTGTCGAGAAAGCGGAACAGATCGGCGCCGGCCACCAGCCCGCGCTGCAGGCGTTCGCTGATCGCAGTCATTGCCGCCATCGGCGCGCGCAGGCTCAGCATCGCGGCGATGAACGAGGCGAAGGTGCCGGCGCTGACGGTTTCGATCATGCCGGGCGCGGTGGCGACGAACACCAGCATCGCGACACCAACGGCGGCGATCATTTCCAGCGCGCTGTTCGATGCCGCACCGCTGGCCGTCATCTTCAGGCTCTGCCGGCGCAGGTAATCGTCCATGCGCCGGAACGCGTCCAGCACATAGCTTTCTCCGCCGTACAGCTTGAGGATGCGGCGGCCGGTGATCGCCTCATCGGCGGAATGGGTGATGCCGGCCACCGAGCCCTGTACGCGCTGCGACAGCTTGCGGAACCGGCGGTTGACCCAGGTGATCGACAGGCTCACCAGCGGCGCGATGGCCAAGGTGAACAGCGCCAGCTTCCAGCTGGTCCAGAACAGCAGCCCGAGCAGGCCGATCGCCGACAGGCCGTCCTTGACGATCGCGGTCAAGACACCGGTGGCGCTGTCGGCCACCTGGTTGGCGTGGTAGGTCAGCTTGGTTTGCAGATCGGCATTGCGGGACTTGTCGTGATGCGCCACCGGCACGTGCAGCAGATGCTCGAACACCTCGCAGCGCAGCCGCGACACCACCCGCTGGCCGACCGCCGCAATGCCGTAGGCGGCCGCGAAACCGGCGATGCCGCGCAGCAGGAAGATGCCGAGGATCGCGAACGGCATCACCGCGATGACCTGGGGATCGCGCTCGACGAAGATCGAATCGATCAGCGGCTGGATCAGCCGCACGAAGGCCAGATCGGTGCCGGCAAAGGTGACCATGCCGAGCATCGCCAGCAGGAACAGCCGCCAGTGCGGCGCACCGTAAGCAAGCAGGCGACGCCAGACGGCGGCGGGGCGATACGGATCGGGGACACTCATGCCGAAATGGTAGCAGCCGGGTCGCGTCGTCTAAGATCGGGCACCCGCGAAAACCGCCTGTTCCACTTCAGGAAATCCCCGCCCCGCCATGTCCAGCGCGCCCGCCAAAACGCTGTTCGAGAAGATCATCGCCCGCGAGATTCCCGCGACGATCGTCTTCGAGGACGAGCTCTGCATCGCCATCCGCGACATCAACCCGGTCGCCCCGACCCACATCCTGCTGATCCCCAAGAAGCCGATGCCGCGCCTCTGCGACGCGGTGCCGGAAGACCAGGCCCTGCTCGGCCACCTGATGCTGAAGGCCACCGCGATCGCCGAGGCCGAAGGCTATGGCGACGCCTACCGGCTGGTGGTCAACAACGGCGCCGCCGCCGGCCAGAGCGTGTTCCACCTGCACCTGCACATCGTCGCCGGCCGCCCCCTGAAGTGGCCACCGGGGTGAGAAGCAACACGCTTGCGGAGCATTGCTCCGCGTTGCTTCGAACGCCACCGAGGAACGAGGTGGCCGGGTCGAGCCCCCGAACGTTGCTTCGAACGCCCGCGAGGAACGAGCGGGCCAGGGCGCAGCCAGAAGCCGGACGCTTGCGGCGCACTGCGCCGCCTGGGTGAGAAGCAACACGCTTGCGGAGCACTGCTCCGCGTTGCTTCGAACGCCACCGAGGAACGAGGTGGCCGGAACGGACGTCACTGCAAGACTCGATGAAGCTTTAGCAGCGCCGCCAGACGCCTCGTCACTCGCCCCCCATCCCCCACCGCCGCAGCCCCGATGAGCATCCGCGCCACCTACCGCTACTTCCAGACCATGCCGACGCGCTGGAAGGACAACGACCGCTACGGCCACGTCAACAACGTCGAGTACTACTCGTACTTCGACACGGTGTTGAACTGCTACCTGATCGACGAAGGCGGGCTCGACATCCACCACGGCACGGTGATCGGCTATATCGCCGAATCGAACTGCAAGTTCCTGCGCTCGGCCGCGTATCCGGATGTGCTGGAAGTCGGCCTGCGGGTCGGCAAGCTCGGCAACTCCTCGGTGCGCTACGAACTGGCGCTGTTCAAGCGCGGCGAGGACGCGCCGCTGGCCGAAGCCTGGATCGTCCACGTGTTCGTCGACCGGGCCAGCAACCGCCCGCATCCGATTCCGGACGGCATCCGCGCCGCCCTCGCCCGCATCCAGAGCCCGACCACCCCGCCATGACGCTCAAGACCCGCGCCGCCGTCCTTCGCGAAATGGGCCTGCCGGCCCCGTACGCGCAATCGAAGCCGCTGTCGATCGAAACCATCGACCTCGCCCCGCCCGGCCCCGGCGAACTGCTGGTCAAGATGACCGCCGCCGGCCTCTGCCACTCGGACTTGAGCGTGATCGACGGCACCCGGCCGCGCGTGATGCCGATGGCGCTCGGCCACGAAGCAGCCGCCACGGTGATCGAATGCGGCGCCGACGTCACGGCCTTCAAGCCGGGCGACGACGTGGTGTTCTCGTTCGTGCCCGCCTGCGGCCACTGCCAGCCCTGCGCCACCGGCCGCGCCGCTCTGTGCGAACCGGGCGCCAAGGCGAACGTTGCCGGCACCCTGCTGGCCGGCAGCCGGCGGCTGCAGTTCCCGGATGGCGGCGATGCGATCAACCACCACCTCGGCGTGTCCGGCTTCGCCGAGTACGCGGTGGTGTCGGCGGCCTCGGCGGTCAAGGTGCGGCCGGGCCTGGCGCCGGAGATCGCCGCCGTGTTCGGCTGCGCGGTACTGACCGGCGTCGGCGCCGTGGTCAACACCGCCAAGGTGCCGCCGGGCGCCTCGGTCGCCGTGTTCGGCCTGGGCGGTGTCGGTCTGGCCGCACTGCTCGGCGCGCGGGCCGCCGGTGCGGCAACCATCGTCGCGGTCGATCTGCAGCCGGCCAAGCTCGAACTGGCGAAATCGCTCGGCGCCACGCACATCATCAACGCCGGAACTTCCGCCGATGTCGTCGCCGAAATCCGCGAAGCCACGCGCGGCGGCGCCGAATACTGCTTCGAGAGCGTCGGCAACGAACGCGTGCTGCAGCAGGCGTACGCCGCAACCTCGCGCGGCGGCATGACGGTGACCATGGGCCTGCCGCACCCGTCGAAGCAGTTCTCGATCTCGGCCGTCAGCCTGACTGTCGAAGAACGCACCGTGAAAGGCAGCTACATGGGCTCCTGCGTGCCCAGCCGCGACCTGCCGCGCTTCGTCGCGATGCACGACGCCGGCCTGCTGCCGGTCGAGCGGCTGCTGACCCACCGGCTGAAGCTGGACGACATCAACGAAGGCTTCGACGTGCTGGCGCGCGGCGAAGCGGTGCGGCAGGTGGTGTTGTTCTGAGCCGCCGGCTCCAGCACCGTGAAGCCGGCCCCCAACCGCCATGTGGATTGCCACCCGCATGAAAGCTCCGTATGCAGTGCTCTTGACGCGCAGCTTGCTGATACGCAGCGCGCATAGCGACAGCGTGGGAGTACCGTTTCCCGTCCCGTTACCCCCGATTGCTGAAATCACGAGATCAACGAGGCGTTCCCTGTGACGATACGAACGCGATGCCACCCGGGATTCGGATTAGGGGACTTGCAGAGCAGTACTCAAATCCGGGATTGGCCCCCCGCTTGGCGTTGGGCTTGCTAGGAATGTTCCCTGCGATCCTCGTCTTGGTAGCCGCGTGCGGTATCTACTTCTTCGCGCGCTATCAAGAAGGCGAAATCATCGCCGAAGAATTTGCAGAACTTGAGTCAATGCTGGCTTCGTTTGTTTTGGCACTTATAGTGCTCTTTGCCTTTGTCATCCCAGAGATCAACGGCTACCGACTACCCCGCTGGCACGGTCGTCTGTTTATATGTCCGCCAGTCATCGCATGGGCGGCAGCATCATTTCCATCTGTCTTTCAAACTCCAGCAAACGTCATCGACGTTACAGTCGAAAAGATAAGAAAAACGGGCCTCGTTGGTTTGACACTTCTTTTCGTTACGTCGCTGTTCTCATGAATCAACGGCAAGCGCCCAACCAGACATCTAAGCGGATGGGCTTCGCCCGCTACTTAACTAGGCTTTAGGCATCAGAAGCAGTCTCGTCGGCGCTCGAACCGCCGAAGGACTCTAGAGGACACTCGCTTTGACGACGACCGACGACTTCCGAGAAATCGCCCATTCCGGCGGAAAGATCACGTTCACCTTCACAACAGGCGTCGACGATCGCCACCGGTATCAGATTAACGTTAGTAGCTCTAGCCCAGTCCCGGTTGTAATGATTGCGGTGTACGCACTTCCCCAAGGCGTGCCAGTCAGCAGCATCCAACTTGGCGGCATTGGCACACCCTGGAACCCTCCTCCGTTTGAGGGCTGCTATCCCGTCATGATTCAGTCAGACAGTCAGGGCCAGTTCGGCCACCACTGTCCTCGATGTGACGGCTACTGGCGCAGCGGGCCTTGGCCCAACTTCTGCCCGTACTGCAACCTCCGGGCGGAAGGCTATCAGTTCCTTTCGAAGGCCCAGCTTCACTTCACGCGACACTATTGCCGCGTACTACTTGATGGACTGAAGACCAACGAGGACGGCAAAGTCGTCATTGACATGGACGAGGTAGCCGATGCTGTCGACAAGAGTTCGTCAGAACGTCCAACCTTCTACATCGCAGAAGAAAGTCAACAGCACAAGTACAGGTGCCTCGCATGCGAAGAGTTCAACGACATCCTCGGCAGATTTGGGTACTGCTCGCTCTGCGGCACGCGCAATGACCTGCAAGAATTCGAAGGCAACACGGTCGTTGCGATACGCGAACGAATCAACAGTGGAGCGCCACCACAAGACTGCATTCGAGACGCTGTAGCTGCTTTTGATACTCTCGTCGCCCAATATGGGAAGCAACTTGCCGAACAAGTGCCGCTGACTTCTCGCCGAGTGACCCGATTAACCAAGTACAGCTTTCACGAGCTCGAAGAGATCCGGACGATCTTTCGAGATTGGTTTGACATCGACCTGTGCTCCGGCCTTAAGGAGACGGAGGTTTCGCAAGCGAGGCTGATGTTCTACAGAAGACATCTGTACGAGCACAACGGAGGCGAGGTAGACGAGAAGTACCTTGAGAAGAGCGGTGATACGTCAGTACGGTTGAAACAGGTGATTCGGGAGACTCGGGAGGGTGTGCATGCGCTTCTAGGCACACTCGTAAAGATGGCGCGCAATCTGCATACGGGCTTTCATGAACTGGTAGCGATCGAGCCCGGCCCAATCAAGGCCTTCGAAGAGAAAAAGAAACGCATAGGGCGGGTCGCGACCGGCACCTCAGCATCGTAGCCAGCGGGCAAGACCGCCGCGCGCATCGCTTGGCCCTGCCTGGCTAGGCTGCGTCATCGTCATCAGCGGCCACCGGCAAGCCGGCGGCATTGCGCAGGAACTGCCGCTCGTAGTGCCGATTGCGGCGGCTGCGCTTGGCGTTGGCGCGCTTGTCCTGGCGCTTGTCGACGACGATGTCCGACAGCTGGCTGAGGTCGTCGAGGGTCGTGATGTCGCTGGGTGAATTGCGGCGCGGCATGGCAGTTGGGGGAAGGAAGATGCTCGTCAGGCGATGGTGATCGCGCTGCGAAGCCACTGCAGCAGCGCCGGGTACGGCATCGCGCCGGACTGGCGGGCGATTTCCCGGCCGCCGCCGAACGCGATCAGCGTCGGGATGCTGCGGATGTTGAAGCGCGCGGCGAGCGCGCCTTCGGCTTCGGTGTCGAGCTTGGCGAGCCGGGCATCCGGTTCGATCTCGGCGGCGGCCCGCTCGTAGCTCGGCGCCATCGACAGGCACCGCCCGCACCACGGTGCCCAGAAATCGATCACCAGCGGCAGATCGCCGCGCGTCAGCTGGGCCTCGAATTTCGCGGCCGTCAGCGCCAGTGGCTTGGCGGTGAACAGCACGCCCTTGCAGCGAGCGCAGATCGCGACGCCAAATCGATACCTGACACAGCACGAACAGCAGCAGATCGAAACCCTGGGGCGCAACAGCCGGAAGATTCGCGAGTGGCTGGCGACCTCAAAGGAGAAGACCAACCGTCGTGGCGAGCCGCTGAAATCAAATCTCACCGACAACGACTCGGCGACCATGAAGACCAGCCATGGGATCGTTCAGGGCTACACCGGCGTGGCGGCAGTTGATGCGAAATCCCAGCCTGAGCCGTCCGATCGCTCGGCCGCGCAGTCTGCCGTCCACCAAGGGCGTGCCCGCAGGGAATCGACAGCCGCAGCGGCGGCCGGCACCGTCGGTGACGAACCCGAACCGGAGTGGCACGACGATGCTTGACCTTCGCACCCATCTGGCGCTGCTGGCGATGAGCTTTGCGACCTGGGGCCTGTTCGTGATCCTGGGTCTGCCGGACTACTACCAGCAGTGGCCGCTGCTGGCGAAGCTCGCGATCCTGCCAGCCGTCACCGCGCTGTACGTGCCGCTGGCGCCCTGGCTGCTACGCCGCTTTCCGACGCAGGACCACCGGCGCAATGCCGGGTGGCTGGCGCTGTACCTGACCGTGCCGCTGTTCATCTACGACTACGTCTACATCGTGGTGATCGGCGGCGATGACCTGAGCTTCGTGTTCCGTTACTGGTACCTGAGCTTCTTCTACCTGTCGTTCTGGCTGCAGTTCCCGTGGCTGGCGCGCCGGATGACGCGCACTGCCTGACCGCGTCGCGCGCCGCCCGCGCACTCAGGCTGCGCCGGCGTGCGCCGCGTTGCCGGCGGCCACGGCGTCGCCGCCGTTCTGGGCGTAGGCGCTCGCCCAGCGCTGGTAGGTGAGCATCTCGCCGTCCTGCCAGGGATGGAAGCCGGGCCGGTAGTAAGCGAAGTAGTGGCCCATCAGCGGCCGGAACAGGCCGTTCCAGCCGTACAGCCAGCGCAGGCCACGCGCCCACAGGCCAAGGCGCTGGCCGAAGCTGAAGCCGTCGGCCTTGAGCATGCGGCGCAGGATCAGGAACACGTGCAGCGGGAACATCACCGAGGTGTAGACCATCACCCCGACGCGCAGGAAGTAACCGGCCTTGGCGACGTTCTTCAGCACGTCGTAGGCCACCGCCTTGTGCTCGATCTCCTCGACGCCGTGCCAGATGTACATCGCGCGGATGCGCGGATCGGCATCGGCGAATACTTCCTGCCGCTCGAAGAAGCTGTGCGCCATGATTGAGGTCATGTGCTCGGCGGCCGCCGTCTGCGCCAGCGTGAACGAGGCCGGCATCAGCTTGCGGATGCGCTCCAGCAGGCTGCGGGTCTTGGCCTCGATGCGGTCGACGCGGATGCCCTGCGCCTGCAGGCGGTCGTTGAACTGCTTGTGGATGCGGCCGTGCTGCGCTTCCTGGCGCATGAAGTCCTTGACCTGCTGCTGCAGCTCCGGATCGCGGATCTGGTCGCGGTAGTCGCGCACGCAGCTGATGAAGAACTTTTCGCCTTCCGGGAACAGCGTCGACATGGCGTCGAAGAAGCGCGTCTTGAACGGATCGCCGCCGAACCAGTGGCGCGGGATGTCGCCATCGAGGTCGAAATCGACCTCGGTGCGCGGCACGATCGGGTAGCCGGAGGTGATGGTGGTCTGCTTCATGGCGGGCGTCTCGGAAGTCACAGCGTGAGCCTGACTCTAGGCCGCGCCCGAGGGGTCGGCTATGACCGGCCGCGACCACCAGGGAACATTTCGCGACAGCCGCCAGCCCGCTTCAGCCGTCGCTGCGCTCTCGTCCGCGGAAAGCGCTCGGCGAGGTGCCGGACCAGCGCGTGAACGCCCGCGTGAAGCTGCGGCGATCGGAAAAGCCGAGCCGCTCGCTGATCGTTTCGATGTCTTGCCGGCCGTCTTCCAGCCAGCGCACGGCCAGCCGGAAACGGGCGCGATCCTGCAGCTCGGCATAGCGCTGGTCGGCGTCCTGCAGCCGGCGCTGCACGGTGCGCGGATGCAGCTTGAGCACCGCCGCCATCCGCTCGATGCCCTGCCCGAGCAGCGCCGGCTGCTCGGCGAAGGCCTGCTCGATGGCGGCCACCAGCGCGGCGGCCGGCGTGGCATCCGGACCCGCCTTCGCCGGCTGCTGCGCCAGCCGCTGCTCGACCCGGTAGCGCGCCTGCCGGTGCAGCGCAGGGAACGCGCCTTCCAGCGGCTGGTCGAGCAGCGCGCGATCGAAGGCCAGCAGCTGCTGCGGCTGGTCGAACAGCACCGGCACGCGGAAATACGCCTCGTAGGCCGCGGCATGCGGCGGCTGCGGATGACAGAAGCACAGCCGCTGGAACGGCACGTCCGACCCCAGCAGACGGCGGCCGAATTTCACGATCGACGCGAACGTGGTTTCGCTGAAATACGGGTACGGCGGCGCTTCGCCGGACGGCGCCAGCGCCAGCACCAGATGCGCCTCGTTGCCGGCTTCGGCGAGCCGCACCTGGATCAGCGGGTTGATCAGCTCGCGCACCCAGTCGAACACCCGCAGGCCATCGCGCAAGGTCGGGCTGGTGGCCAGGAAGGTGTCGATGTCCGGCAGGTAGTCGAAGGCGAAGGTTTCGCCGAGCACGAACGGAAAGTGCTGCGCGGAACCGCGCGTGCGCTCGACGCAGGCTTCCATCACCTTCTGCAGCAGCGGCGCGCTGACGGTGGCGCTTTCCAGGTGGATCAGATCGGTCTCGATGCCGACTTCGCGGAACACCGGCTCGATGTTGAAGCCGCACTGCGCCGCCGCCTTGACCCAGTTCGGCAGGGTGATGAACGGAATCGGTTCCAGATGCAGCGGTGTGCTCATCGCCGCAGTATGCCGCAGCGTCCCAGCCGCTTCGGCGATGATCGGCACCTGATCCCGGCGGCCGCGACAGCGCCGCCTTCGTTCCACCCGATACGGAGCCCTGCCCGATGCACGACCACCATCCGATCCACCGCTGGCACCAGATGGTCACCGCCCGCGATCCGCGCGGCCTCGACACCTTGCTGGCCGATGACGCGGTGTTCCACTCGCCGGTGGTGCACACGCCGCAGCGCGGAAAGGCGATCACCGGGCTGTACCTGCGTGCCGCCTTCGAGGTGTTCTTCGTCGGCGAATTCCGCTACGTGCGCGAGATCATCGGCAGCCATGACGCACTGCTGGAGTTCGAGACCACGATGGACGGCGTCGCGGTCAACGGCGTCGACCTGATCCGCTGGAACGACGCCGGCCAGATCATCGATTTCAAGGTGATGGTGCGGCCGCTGAAGGGCATCCAGGCGGTGCACCAGCGCATGGGCGAGATGCTGGCGCGGATGAAGCCGCCGGCGGCCTGAGTCAGTCGGCTGCGGGGCCGCTGCCGGGCGGCTCGCCGGCGATCGGCGGCGTGCCCCGCGCCGGCCAGACCACGCCGACGCTGCCCATGCCGCGGGTGACGTCCATCTCCGGGTGGGCCAGCACCACGTCGCGATACGACGGGCTACCGACCACCGCCGGCTTGTAGCGCTCGAAGGTGGCGTTGATCTCAGCCTGCAGCTCGGCGGGCAGGCCGAACTCGACGTAGCAGGCGTGCAGGCAGTCGAACATCGCGCGCCAGTGCACCTCGGTCAGGCCCATGCCGCGATGGGCGGTGACCATGTCGCGCCCCCGGTAGCGGGCGTTGCCACCCCATTGCCGGGACAGGAAATCGACGAAGTTGATGTGCTCCTTCTGGAACGTCGATTCCGACATGTGCGCCCAGATGTGGCCGATGTCCGGATGCGCCATCGCCTTCTGCAGCGCCCGCGCGGCGAACACGTAGATGGCGTCGTAGCCGCCGAGCCGCGCATACAGCGAAGCCGCTGCCGGCGGCGGATTGGGAGATTCGCTCATCGTCAGGCCCCCGGGCGGTCGGCGTCATCGCCGGCGGGCGACGGCGGGCATTCGGCGCCGCGCCCGCTGATCACTTCGAACGGGCTGCCGGTTTCCACGGCGTTCATCACCCGGTGGCCCGGACTGCGGTTCAGCAGCAGCCGCGTGACATCCGGCCGCGCGTAATGGCCCACCGGATCGGCCGCGTGCTTGGCCAGCGCGATCACGCCGAGATCGATATCGGCGATCAGCAGCCCTTCGGCATCCGGCGCCAGCGGCGTCGCCAGCTCCGCGCCGTCCGGGCCGTAGATACGCGCGTGGCCGCCGCCGGGCTGCAACAGCTGCTGCTGCAGCGGTTCGGTGCACAGCGCCGCATGCATCGCCGGCGACACCACCGCGCAGGGCGCGATCACGAAGCACTGGCCTTCGGCGGCGTAGACGCGACTGGCGGCGGTGTTCACCTCCGGCCCCAGCGCATGGGCGGCGCCGGGGTAGATCGAAAAGCTCGGCCAGGCGCCGATGTGGATCTGCTCGTCCTGCGCGTACAGCGCGTACTTGGACAGCGGCTGCAGATGCTCCCAGCAGTTCAGCATGCCGATGTTGCCGAGCGCGGTGGCGGTCACTGTCAGGTCGCTGCCGTCGCCGTCGCCGAACACGGTGCGCTCGACATGCGTCGGCTTGAGCTTGCGGCGGCTGCGGCGCAGCACGCCCTGGTCGTCGATCAACGCCTGGGCGATGTACAGGCTGCCGGCGGCGCGCTCGCTGAAGCCGAGCGCCAGCCACAGCTTCAGCCGGCGGGCCGCGTCACGCAGGCGCTGGAACTCGGCACCGCCGATGACCAGCGAATTGTCGAAATAGCGCTGCACCCAGGCCATGCCGAGCGCCGGCGGCGTCAGCCAGATCCACCACGGATAGCCGGGAATCCAGGTTTCCGGGAAGGCGATCAGCTGCACGCCGTCGGCGGCCGCCTGCTCCATCAGGGCGATGGTCTTGTCGATGGTGGCGTCGATATCGGCGAACACCGGTGCCGCCTGCACTGCGGCAACGCGGAGCCGGGGATGGGTTGCTGCGGGCATGTGGGCGTCTCCTGTGGCGCGCGGCGAACGGCGCGGGCTTTGCTATGGTGGAAGCGCGGGCGGCGGCGATCCTGCCTGTAGCGGAACCCGACTTGACCGACGCGGTAGCGCGGCAGGAGGCAGCGATGGATTCGATACTGACAACCGCCAGCGTGGCCCCGCAGCGACGGGCCGACTACTGGGAAGAAATGGTGTCGCAGCAGTTCGTGCCGGTCCGTTGCCAGCCGGATCGCGGGCAAGGCTTCGCCGCGCGCATCCGTGCCCGGACCCTTGATGCGGTGACGGTCTGCGATGTCCAGAGCCACGGCACCGACGTGCTGCGCACCGGCCGCCATGTCCACGAATCGCCGGGTCAGTTCTTCCTGCTGAGCCTGCAGGTCGACGGCTGCGGTCGGCTGGACCAGCAGGGCCGCAGCGCCTACCTGCGGCCGGGCGACATGGCGCTCTACGACACCGCGCAGCCGTACGCGCTGCACTTCGCGGCGGCGCAGCGGCAGCTGGTGCTGCGGCTGCCGCGCGCAGCGATGCTGCAGCGCGGGCCGGGGCTGGAAGCCCGGGTCGGCGTCGTGCTGTCCGGTCCGTCGCCGGCGGCAAAGCTGGTCCGCGACTGGACGCTGCAGCTGGCCGCGCTCGATCCCTGGCCCTCGGCACCGAGCCGCGCCGCGATCGCCGCGACGCTGATGGATCTGGTCGTCGACGGCCTCGGTGCGCTGGCGCCAGCCAGCCCGCTGTCCGGCCTGCCGAAGCTGGCGCAAGCCCAGGCGCTGGCCGAACAGCGGCTCGACGATCCGGCGTTCACGGTGGCGGCCTGGGCGCAGGCGCTGTCGATTTCCGAGCGCTACCTGCGCCAGCTGTTCGCGGCCTCGGGCCAATCACCGGCCGCCTACCTGTGGCAGCGGCGGCTAGCGCGCGCCGCACGCGGGCTGCGCGATCCGGCACAGCGCGGCAGCAGCATCACGGCGATCGCGCTGGCCTGCGGCTACAGCGACAGCGCCCATTTCAGCCGGGCGTTCCGCGCCGCCTACGGCCGTGCGCCGCGCGACTACCGGCAGGGTCCGGCGGACTGAAACCCGCCGCTGCCGGCCGCCGCCGGCGAGCCGCGCTCAGTAGGTTTCCAGATGCAGCCGGCCCTCGGCCTTGAGCCGGGCGTGCAGCGGCTTCCAGTCCAGCCCGTGCTGGTCGGCGGCCACGCGCAGCGCGTCGATCACGCCGTCTTCCATGCCCTTCAGCCCGCAGACGTAGATGTGGGCGTGGTCCGAGCGCAGCAGTTCGGCAATCTCCGCAGCCCGCGCGCGCAGCAGGTCCTGCACATAGGTGCGCGGCTGCCCCGGCGTGCGCGAGAACGCGAGGTGGATGTCGATGAAATCGGCCGGCAGCTTCGACAGCGGCCCGAAGTACGGCAGCTCCGCCTGCGAGCGGGCACCGAAGAACAGCATCAGCCGGCCATCGCCGGGCTGACGCCGGCGGCGGCGGCGCTCGGTCATGCCGCGCATCGGCGCCGAACCGGTACCGGTGCAGATCATCAGCAGGTCGGCCCGGGGATCGTCCGGCATCAGGAAGCTGCTGCCGAACGGGCCAATCACCTGCACGCTGTCGCCGCGCTGCAGGTCGCAGACGTAGTTCGAGGCGACGCCGCGCACCGGCCGCCCCTCGTGATCGGTCAGCACCCGCTTCACGGTGATCGACAGGTTGTTGTAGCCGGGCCGCTCGCCGTCTCTGGGGCTCGCGATCGAATACTGGCGCGCGTGGTGCGGCCGGCCGTGAGCGTCGACGCCGGGCGGAATGATGCCGATCGACTGACCTTCGAGCACCGGAAACGGCAGCGAACCGAAGTCGAGCACGATGTGGTGGGTGTCGCTGTCGGACGCCGTGGCGGTGACCCGCACGTTGCCGGCCACCGTCGCCGTCGCCGGCTGCTTGACCGTGTACAGGTTGACGGCCGGTGTCGCGGCCGAGGCTGGTGCGATCGTCGAACCGCGGGCGCTGTCGAGTGGCGGCGGCGTGAAGCCTGGGGCTTCATTGCCGGCGTCATCGCCGGCAGCGTCGCGGCTCAGTTCCCGTTCCGGCGGCAGTTCATCCCAGCCCAGCTGATCGGCCAACGACCAGGCCTCGGCCTTCCGCACGGTGCGCCAGTTGTCGATCGAGCCGGTCGGGCACGGACTCAGGCAGGCGCCGCAGCCATTGCAGATCTCGGCATCGACGACGTAGTTGCGGCTGTCGTGGGTGATCGCCTTGACCGGGCAGGTTTCCTCGCAGGTGTTGCAACGGATGCAGATGACCGGATCGATCAGGTGCTGCTTGAGCAGGGCGGTCATGAGGGACTTCCTTGAGCGGGATGCGGGATACGGGGTGCGGGTTTTCATCGGGTGGCGTCATCGCGGCGAAAGCCGAGAGACCCCAACAAGCGCTGTCATCCCGGCGAAAGCCGGGATCCATCGCGACGTTATCGGCGCGGGTCGAGGCAGAGGCGCCGGCCTGCTCCGCGTTGACCTCGCCGCGAACTGGAACTTCGACCACGGCTTTCGCCGGGTTGACCTCGCCACAAGCGGAGACATGGACCCCGGCTTGCGCCGGGGTGACCTCTCCACTCGCGGTGGCGAGTGGAGAGGTCAATTGAACCGGACGTAGGCCATGTCCATCGGCTGCTTGTTGATGCCGACCAGCGGCGCCGAGATCCAGTTCGCGTACTGGCCCGGCGTGGCCACCCGGCCCATCAGGCTGGTGACGTAGGCGCGATCGGCCGCCGTCGGCAGCCACTGGTCGACATGGGCCTGCCACTGCGCCTGCGTGACCGGCGTGCCGTCCGGCGCGATCCGGGCGCCCGACAGCGTGCCGATCTGCCGGTTGAAGGCCTTGTGCGGCACGGTCAGCCGGAACGGCAGACCGGCCTTTTCGATGACCTTGTTCCAGCGGCCGATGCCGGCTTCGGAATCACGGATGAAATCGTCGCGGAGCACTTCGTTGAGCGCGTTCAGCATCGGCACTTCGCGCTCGACCAGACGGCCGTCGACGACGTCGAGAATCGTGTAGCTCTGATCCTTGAGCACATGGTCGTCGGCGCGCTTGCCTTCCTCGAAACGGCCCTTGATGCCGGACGAGTAGAAGGTTGCAGCATTCGAAGATTGATCAGCGCCGAACAGGTCCAAGGTCACGCTGTAGTGAAAGTTCAGGTAGCGCTGCAGGGTCGGCAGATCAATCGCGCCGAGTGCCCGCACCTGGTCCGGCGCTTCGACGTTGTGCTGCTTCATCAGCTCGCAGGTGCGGGCGATGATGCGCGACACGCCGCTTTCGCCGACGAACATGTGATGCGCTTCCTCGGTCAGCATGAACTTGGTGGTGCGGGCCAGAGGATCGAAGCTCGATTCGGCCAGCGCGCACAGCTGGAACTTGCCGTCGCGGTCGGTGAAGTAGGTGAACATGAAGAAGCTCAACCAGTCCGGCGTCTGCTCGTTGAAGGCGCCGAGGATGCGCGGGTTGTCGTCCTGGCCGGAGCGGCGTTCGAGCAGCGCATCGGCTTCCTCGCGACCATCGCGGCCGAAATAGCGGTGCAGCAGGTAGACCATCGCCCACAGGTGGCGGCCTTCCTCGACATTGATCTGGAACAGGTTGCGCAGGTCGTAGAGGCTCGGCGCGGTGGCGCCGAGATGGCGCTGCTGTTCGACCGACGCCGGTTCCGTATCACCCTGGGTGACGATGATCCGGCGCAGGTTCGCGCGATGCTCGCCCGGCACCTCCTGCCAGACGTCCTCGCCCTTGTGCTCGCCGAAGTGGATCTTGCGGTCGGCCACCTGCGGGCTCAGGAAGATGCCCCAGCGGTAGTCCGGCATCTTCACGTGCTCGAAATGCGCCCAGCCGCTCGGCTCGGCCGACACCGCCGTGCGCAGGTAGACCTCGTGCTGATGCGAGCCGGCCGGGCCCATGTCGCCCCACCAGTTCAGGAAGTTCGGCTGCCAGCTTTCCAGCGCCCGCTGCAGCGTGCGGTCACTGCCGAGATTGACGTTGTTGGGAATCTTCTGGCTGTAGTCGATCGTGGACATCGGCGCGCTCCGGCAAGGGCAAGGGAAGTGAAAGGAATTCGGGATCAGACGCGGTTGCGATCGAAGGCGGCCTTTTCGCCACGGCCGTAGACCTTCAGCGCGCCGCGTTCGCCGATGGCATTCGGGCGGATGAAGATCCAGTTCTGCCAGGCGCTCAGGCGGCCGAACACGCGGGTTTCCATGGATTCGACGGGGCCGAAGCGCAGGTTCGCTTCCAGCCCGGTCAGCGCGTCCGGCGACAGCGCCGCGCGCTCCTCGCAGGCGGTGCGGATCTCGTCGGCCCAGTCGAGATCGTCGGGCGCGGCAGTGATCAGGCCGAGGGCCAGCGCGGCGTCGGCGTCGAGCGGCTGGCCGATGGCGGCTTGCGCCGCCGACAGCGCTTCGGCCTCGTCATGGAAGCGGCGCGCCAGCCGGGTCTGCCGGCTGGCCATCGGCCAGGCGCCGAAGTTGAGCGGGCTCAGCTGCACGGTCGGCCCATGCTCGGGCAGTTGCTGCAGATAGCTGCGATCGGCCGCGAAGGCCAGTTCGGCCAGGGTGCCGGCGAAGCAGGAACCCGCTTCGATCAGTGCGAACAGGCTGCGCGACGACACGTCCAGCCGTGCCAGGCAGCGACGCAGCAGGCCGCGCGTGGCCTGCACGAACCAGTGATCGGCGTGGGCGATCAGCGCGACATCGCAGGCCAGCACGGCGGCGGCCTCGCCTTCGGTGCGCAGCAGCCACAGGCCGATGTCCGGCTCGTTGCTGCGCAGGTGCAGGATCGCGTCGTCCAGTTCGCGGCCCATCTGCAGCGGCCACCACTGGGCACCGGCAGCGACGATGCCGTCGATATCGGCCGGCTGCGGGCCGGTGGGCGCCCGCACGGTGAGATGCGCCAGCCGCTTGCTGCGGTCGATGCGGATCGAGACGTTTGCGTAGTCGACCGCATCGGCACTGAAACGGCGCTCGATCGGCGTCAGCGCCACGCCCGCCGCCTCGGCTGGCCGCGTGCTGCTGGCCGACAACGCCGCGACTTCGGCCGCGATCGCCGCTTCGAAGCCGGCCGGCCGGGCGATCTCGTCGACCAGCCGCCAGTCCTTCGCCCGCTGGCCTCGGACGCCTTCGACCGAGGTGCAGAACAGGTCGGCGCGATCGTGGCGGACGCGGCGCTTGTCGGTGATCCGGGTCAGGCCGCCGGTGCCGGGCAGCACGCCGAGCAGCGGCACTTCGGGCAGCGACACCGACGACGAACGATCGTCGACCAGCAGGATGCGGTCGCAGGCCAGCGCCATCTCGTAGCCGCCGCCGGCGCAGGCGCCGTTGACTGCGGCGAGGAACTTCAGGCCGTCGTGGCGGCTGGAGTCCTCGATGCCGTTGCGGGTTTCGTTGGTGAACTTGCAGAAGTTCACCTTCCAGGCGTGGCTCGACAGGCCGAGCATGAAGATGTTGGCGCCGCTGCAGAAGATGCGGTCCCGGCCCGAGGTGATCACCACGGTGCGCACCGCCGGATGCTCGAAGCGGATGCGGTTCAGCGCATCGTGCAGTTCGATGTCGACGCCGAGATCGTAGGAGTTGAGCTTCAGCTTGTAGCCGGGGCGGATGCCGCCATCCTCGGCGACCGTCATCACCAGCCGCGCAGTGCTGCCGTCGAACTGCAGCTGCCAGTGGCGGTAGCGCGCCGGCTCGGTCTGGTAGTCGACCTGCAGGTCCGGACTGGGCGTGAGCGAGGCAGGCAGGGACATCGGGGCACCTTCGGCAGTGGGCGGCTCGGCTGATGCACTATTTTGCATGCATTATTGTGCATGTCAACGCGAGTAGCGCCCTCGCGGGCGGGCCGGCGACTCAGCCTGCCGGCACCGCCAGCGCCGTCTTCAGCTCCGCCAGGCACTGCGCCAGCGGCTTGCCGCTGGTGTCGAAGCGCAGGTCGGCCTTGGCGTAGAACGGCGTGCGCTCGGCCAGGATCAGCTTCAGATCCGCCATCGCCTCGCGATTGCCGGACATCGGTCGCAGGTCGCCCTGCGCCACCACCCGATCCATGTGCTCCTCTGGCGCCGCGGTCAGCCAGACCGTGCGGCAGCGCGCCAGCAGCACGTTGAAGGTGGCCGCCTCGGCGACGATGCCGCCGGGCGTGGCGATCACCGCCGCCGCGTGCTGGTCCAGCGTTTCGTCGAGCGCCCGGCGCTCGTAGCGGCGGTAGGCCGCCGGTCCGTACAGCGTGTGGATCTGCTCGGGCTTGGCGCCGGCAATGCGCTCGATCTCGCGGTTCAGCTCGACGAACGGCACACCCAGCTCGGCCGCCAGCAGTCGCCCGAGCGTCGACTTGCCGGCGCCGCGCAGGCCGATCAGCGCGATTCGCCCGGCCCGCACCGGCGCTGCGCCGGCCGCCACGCCGAACAGTTCGGTCAGCCGCTCGCGCGCCAGCGCCAGCTCGGCCGGGCTGCGTGCGTGCAGCAGATCGCGGATCAGCAGCCAGTCCGGACTGTCGGTGGTCTCGTCGCCGAGCAGTTCGGCGATCGGCGAATCCAGCGCCCGCGCGACCTGCGCCAGGATCAGCACCGAAGGATTGCCGTCGCCGGCCTCGAGATTGGCGAGATGCCGCTCGGAAACGTCGGCCAGCCGCGCCAGCTGCTTGCGGGTGATGCCACGCCGGGCGCGCAGGCCGCGCACCCGGCCGCCGAGCGCGACCAGCAGCGGGTCACGGGCAGACGGGTCGGCAGCGGTCGGCAGGGGCGGCGTCATCGGGAAAGGGTGGGGTTCGGCAGGCTTGACGATGAAATGCATTATGTTGCATTTTCCGACGCGCTTCCATCGACATCATGAAGCGCAAGGGCCGCCCTTCGACGGCGGCCGACCAGACCCGGCGCGGACCGTCATGACGCCGGGGGACATCAGGGCGAAGGAGATCAACCGATGGACCCGACGATCGAACGTCCGCCGCTGGCGTTCAATTTTGCCGAGCATCTGCTGGCACTGAACGCGCGGCGCGGCGACAAGCTGGCGTACCTCGACGAGACGCGCCAGCTCAGCTACGACGATCTGCAGCGGCAGGTGCGCCGGCTGGCCGCCGCCCTGCCCGCGCTTGGCCTGCGCCGCGAGGAACGGGTGCTGCTGCTGATGCCGGACAGCGTCGACTGGCCGGTCGCCTTCCTCGGCTGCCTGCTGGCCGGCGCGGTGCCGGTGGCGGTCAACACCCTGCTGCCGGCGCGCGACTACGCGTGGATGCTGGCCCACAGCGGCGCCCGCGCCGTGATCACCGCCACGCCGCTGCTGGCCACCGTGCAGGCCGCACTGGCCGAGCAGGCCGGATCGCCGCTGCTGATCGTCGCGGCCGAGCCGGACGCGCCGCTGCCGGCCGGCGCGATCCGTTTCTCAAGCCTGGCCGAAGCCAGCGAGGCGCCGGCTGCCGCTGCCGCCGCCACCAGCCGCGACGACATCGCCTTCTGGCTGTATTCGTCCGGCTCCACCGGCACCCCGAAAGGCACCGTGCACACGCACGGCAACCTGTTCATGACCGCCGCCACCTACGGCCGCCACGTCCTCAAGCTGGTCGAAGACGACATCACCTTCTCCGCCGCCAAGCTGTTCTTCGCCTACGGGCTCGGCAATTCGCTGAGCTTCCCGCTCAGCGTCGGTGCCACCGTGGTGCTGCTGGGCGGCCGGCCGACGCCGGACGCCGTGTTCAGCGTGCTGCTGCGGCACCGGCCAACCGTGTTCTTCGGCGTGCCGACGCTGTACGCCGGCCTGCTGGCCTCGCCGGCGCTGCCGCCGGCAGGCAGCCTGCGCCTGCGCCGCTGCACCTCGGCCGGCGAGGCGCTGCCGAAGGACATCGGCGAACGCTTTGCCGCGCACTTCGGCGCGCCGATCCTCGACGGCATCGGCTCCACCGAGATGCTGCACATCTACCTGTCGAACTGCGATGAATCCCTGCGCTACGGCACCACCGGCAAGCCGGTACCGGGCTACGAACTGCGCCTGGTCAACGAGCACGGCCTGCCAGCCGCTGATGGCGAGATCGGCGAACTGCACGTGCGCGGCGACAGCGCCGCGCTGATGTACTGGACCAACCGCGACAAGTCGCGCAGCACTTTTCTTGGCGACTGGCTGAAGAGCGGCGACAAGTACGTCCGCGATGCCGAGGGCTGGTACACCTACGCCGGCCGCGCCGACGACATGCTGAAGGTCAGCGGCCAGTACGTGTCGCCGTTCGAGATCGAAAGCGGCCTGATGGCGCACGACGCCGTGCTGGAAGCGGCCGTCATCGGCACCGAGGATGCCGACGGCCTGACCCGCTGCAAGGCCTTCGTGGTGCTCAAGCCCGGCGTCGATCCGGGCGCCGGGCTGCACGAGGCGCTGCGCCAGTTCCTCAAGGCGCGGCTGGCACCGCACAAGGTGCCGCGCGACATCACGCTGCTCGACGAACTGCCGAAGACGCCGACCGGCAAGATCCAGCGCTTCCGCCTGCGCGAACGCGAACGCGCGGCGGCCGGCCCATGAGCCCGGTGCAGTTCGCCGCGATCGGCCATCGCGGCCGGGAACTGTCGATCGAATACACCTGGATCGATGCCGAAGCCCCCGACGCGCCGCTGCTCGTGTTCCTGCACGAAGGCCTGGGCTCGGTGGCGATGTGGCGCGACTTCCCGGCCCAACTCTGCGCCGCCAGCGGCTGCCGGGGCCTGGTCTATTCGCGGCCCGGCTACGGCCGCTCGACGCCGCGCCGCGCCGACGAGCGCTGGCCGCCGGACTTCCTCGAACGGCAGGCCCGCGAGGTGCTGCCGGCCTTTCTCGACACTGTCGGCATCGATCCCCGCACCCAGCCGGTGATCCTGTTCGGCCACAGCGATGGCGGCTCGATCGCGCTGATTGCGGCAGGCGAACCGGCATCCGCCTGGGCCGGCGTGATCGTCATGGCCCCGCACCTGTTCGCCGAGGACGTGAGTCTGATCAGCATCCGCGCGATCCGCGACAGCTACCGGAGCAGCGATCTGCGCGGCCGCCTCGCCCGCTTCCACGACGACCCCGACTCGGCGTTCTACGGCTGGAACGATGTCTGGCTCGATGCCGACTTCGCCACCTTCAGCCTCGAAGCGGCGGTCAGCCGTATCCGCTGCCCGGTGCTGGCGATCCAGGGCGTCGACGACGAGTACGGCACGATGGCGCAGATCGACGCGATCGCCGCCCGCGTCGCCGATTGCAGCCTGCTCAAGCTCGCCGCCTGCGGCCATTCGCCGCAACGCGACCAGCCAGAGGCCGTGATCACCGCCGTGGTCCGCTGGCTGCAGGCGCCGAAGTCCGTCTAAGGCTTCGGTCTGACGGCCATCTTGCGGTCCGGAGACGGCACCATCTCGATGACGATGCCGGCTCGCTGCCGGTAAGGCGCCGGCGCGGCAGGCTGCGTGCGTACCGCCGCTTGCGCCGTCGTAGCCGGAGCCTTCGGCTGCCGCTGCGCTGTCCCGCCCTGGGCGCCGACATCGGCGATGAACAGCAGCGCGAACAGCGTCGCGAAGCACCGCAGGGACCGCATTGCATCGTTCATCGAAGGTCTCGAGGTGAAAAGAAAAGCGGATTCCGCTCAGCCCAGCGTGAGGAACAGCACCAGGAACACCGGCACCAGCCACAGCGCCACCCGCTGCGCCGGCATCGCCGAGGCCAGCAGCAGCAGCAACAGGCAGGCGGCCGTGCGCACCGGGCCGAGCAGCCAGCTCAGCGGGTCGTAGACCTGCGCCAGATAGAAGCGCGACGAGGGATGCACGCGCATCGGCAGTGCCTCGCCGACGTCGTAGTAGCGGCCGCCGGGAATCTTCGTGGTCTTCATCCGGTGCCCGTCCATCTGCGGATCGACCACGGCGCGGCCGAGGAAGCAGTTGGCGCGATGGCGGCTGATGCAGCTGTCCTGGGCCACGGTGACAACGCCGGTCACCGGCTGGCCGGCCTGCAGCAGCCAGCAGCGGGTGCCGAGCTGGAAGGCCAGCAGCAGCAGCGGAATCAGCGCCGCCCAGCGCAGGATCACCCGGTGCGCCGGCACGCCGGCGGCGGTCAGCGGCATCGTCCACGGTCCGGCCGGGCGGCGCTGCAGGCTCACGGCAGCACCAGTTCGACGCGGCGGTTGCGGGCGCGGCCATCCAGCGTGTCGTTGCCGGCCACCGGCCTGCTCGCCCCCAGGCCCACCGCCCTGAGCCGCGCAGCCAGCGCCGGATCGATCGCGACCAGCGCCGCGCGCACCGCTTCCGCCCGCGCCTGCGACAGCCGCTGGTTGCGGGCACCGTCGCCGATGCTGTCGGTGTGGCCCTCCAGGCTCAGCACACCGGCCGGGGCGCTGCGGATCGCCTCGACGATCGCCGGCAGCGCCGCCGAGGATTCCGGCCGCAAGCTCGCCGAGCCGAAGTCGAACAGCAGGCCCGGCAGCACCACGCGGCGCTGTGCCTTCAGCGTCTGCGCCAGCGCCGGCCGGGGCGCGGGGAAATCGATGCGCACCACCTGCAGGCGCGCATCGCCGATCCGCCATTGCAGCGCCAGCGGGTTGGCCGGATCGCGCAGCAGCTGCAGTTCGGCGTCGATGGCCCGGCCGGAGCGGGCCGTGAAGCGGCCGCTGGCGATCAGCACCGGCAGGGCCGCCGGCTGGCCGTTGACCAGCACCGTCAGCTGGCCGGTCGACTGCCGCCGCAGCTCGCCCTTGAAGGCGACGTTCGGATTGGCCAGCAGCGCCGCCGCGAAATCGCCGGCGGCACCGGCGGCCACGCCGGCCCGGGCCAGCCAGCCTTCCTCGCCGACCAGCGCGAAGCGCGCCACGCCGGCCGTTTCCAGCTCGTCCAGCACGGCGCGCGAGGCGCCCAGCGCGGTGGTGCCGGGATAGTCCTCCTCGGTGTCGGCCTCGAAGCGGTTGCGGTAGGTGCGCGCGCTGGCCAGATCGGCGTCGTGCAGGCGCCGCTCGCTGGCCAGCTGCCGCGGCGGGCCGCCGGGCACCGGCAGGCTGGCCTGGTAGTCCAGCCGCCAGGCCTCGTCATCGCGGCCGACCAGCCGCTTGCGCGACTCGTAGTCGCCATCGGCCTCGGCGACCGCCGTGGTCACCAGCAGCCCTACGGCCAGCGGGATGCGCGGCGCCGGTGGCGGATCGGCCTGCACCGGCGGCAACCCCCACGCCAGGACCGAGGTCAGCACGGAAGCCAGCGCCGCAATGGCCGCCGCCCTGCTCAGCACGAGCCCTCCGGGTTGCAGAGCTTGAGCTTGATCCGGTACTGGCCGTTGGCGCGGCCATCGCCCTTGTCGACCTTCAGGGTCTCGTCGACCACGAAGCCCTTGGCGGTCTTTTTAACCGCCACCCGGATGCCATCGCCGAACGCGCGTTCGATGATGAAGCCGCCGCTCTTGTACGGCAGCTCGAAGGTGGTGAACTGCGGCCCGAGCATCGCCGACAGCGGACTGACGACGACATAGACCACGCGCGCCGCCGCTTCGTAGTCCTGGGTTGCCGGCTTGCGCCGCAGGCTCAGCACGCCATCGACGATCTCGCCTTCCACCGGCACGAAGAAGCTGTACGGCTTGACGAACACCGCCGCCGCCTTGCCTTCCACCTCGATCGGCCTTTCTTCCTTCAACGAGGCATCCGGATTGAGCCGCTGGCCGGTCAGCAGGTTGATCAGATCCGGCCTCGGCAGCACCGCGCGCTTGAACATCACCGCGCCGGCCGTCAGCGACGGCCAGCCGACCTTCAGCGCGTCTTCCCAGAGCGTGAAGCGGGTGGCCTGACCGAGAAAATCGCCCTTCACCGCCACCGCCTCGCCGGTCGCGCCCTTGGCATAGCGCAGGTCCAGCCGGCCCTCGACCTCGATCGTGTAACGCCACCACGGCTTGCCTTCGCCGGACTTGAACTCGGCGACCATGCCGCCCTTGAACGGCCCGGCCAGACGCTCGCAATAGCGGGCGAAGGCGCGCTCAGCGACGTAGCCGGCGAGATCGGACGCGATCGACGGCAGGCCGGTGATCACCGCGTTCTTCACCGACAAGCGAGGATCGACCAGCTTCAGGTTCCACGCGCCCCGGGCCTGCGCCTCGCCGACCGCCATCGCGATCTTGGCCCCGACATTGACCGGAAAGGCGAACTTCTCGCTGAGCTTGGCGGCCAGCGCCGAGCCGGCGCTGGCGACGTAGTCGACGACCACCGACTTGACCGCCGACACCGGCCCGCCGGCCAGGTTCAGCAAGGCCGAAAACAGCTTGAAGCCCTCGACGATCCGCTCGATCGACTCGCAGGTGACGCTGCCATGCCGGCTGCGCGCCAGTTCGGCGACGATCCGCCGACGCTCCGGCTCGCTGCGCGTCTGCCAGTCGCGCAGCGCGCGGCCGATCGGCTTCAGCGCCGGCTTCAGCGCCGGATCGCCCTTCACCGGATCGACCAGCGGCGTCATCACCAGCCCCTTGAAATCGCGCAGCTCCCTGGCCGCCGCCTGAAACTTCGGGCGGGCCTCGTCGAGCCGCTGCTTCAGCTCGTCGCGGGCCGGCGAATCCGGCAGCTTGACGATCTGCTGGTCCAGCTCGGCCAATGTGCTGTCGAGCAGCGTGGCGACCGCCTGCGCTTCCTGCTCGGCCGCCTCGATGTCGTCGAGCGGCTCCTGCAGCGCCACCTCGAACGTCGCCTCGCCGCGCATCTGGCCGCCCGGCGAGCGGACCTCGACGCGATAGCTGCCGACCGCCTCGGTACCGCTGTAGCGGACGCTGTAGTCGCCATCGGCGGCCGGCTTGACGTCGAGCGCCGTCTCGCTGCGATCCGGCCTGGTGATGCGGATCGCCACCAGCCCCTTGCCATCGAGCGGCGCCAGGCCTTCGATGGTCACCGTGGTGCCCGGCTCCACGGCGGTGGCCGGCGCGATGCGCACCGACACCGCCGGCTTGCCGTCGCCCTGCGCCCAGACCGCTGCGGCAGTCCAGCAGGCGATGGCCGCCAGCCACCGTGCCGCGGCTGCGAAACCGCTCACAGCTGCGGGACCGCGCTGCGCGCCAGCCCCTCCAGACGCGCGCCGAGGCCGTCCGACGCCCGGGTGCCGGTGACATTGAGATTCAGCAGCCGCCGGCCCTTGCGCACCACCAGCTGCCGGGCCGCGACGCCGTGCGGGCCGAAGCTGCCGCCGATCGACGCCGACGACAGCCAGGCCTGGTCGCCGAGATCGTCGAGTTCCTGTCCAGACTTGCGGGTCTTTTCGCCCACCTGCTCGTTGACCATGCCGGCCAGCGAGCCCTGCATGCCGACGATGCCGTCGAACACCTGCGCCGCCATCGCCTCGTCGTCCTGCTCCAGCACGGTGACATGCAGCATGCTCAGGTTGCCGACGCCGGCCGAGCCGCTCCACATGCAGGATTCCGGCTCGTCGGCCATCAGCGCGGCCTCGGTGGCCAGCACCGCTTCCGCCTGCGCAGCGCTGACCAGCGCACAAGCGCGCGGCAGCGGGCCGGCCTCGGCACTCGGGGCCGGCGCGGGCGCCGTGGGCGGCGCCTCGAACGAGGGCCAGGCCGACGGAGCGGCCGACGGAGCGGCCGCCGGCGCACCGCCACCGCAGGCCGCCAGTCCGGTGCTGCCGACGAGAATTGCCAGGATCAGGCGCATGGTCGGGTGGCCTCAGAGCTTCGGCGCGCTGACATCGCGGTAGCGGTAGCGCACGCGCACGTCGTCGGACGACTGCGCGTAGACCAGGCCGTCCTTGCCGATGTAGGCGGTGGCGATCGCGGCCGGCGCGCCCGGCATCGTCATCCGGTAGCGGATCGCGGTGGTGGCGATGCCTTCGACCGTCTCGCTGCCCAGCGTCTGGCACTGGTCGAGCTTGATCGCGCCCTGGCGGATCTCGGCGTTGATCTTCCGCTCGGCCGCCTTCAGGTCGATGCCCATCGCCGCCCACTTGCCGCCGGTGGCGCTGTACGACTTGCCGTCGACGGTGATCGATTCGAAGCGCAGGCCGCCTTTCAGCTCGCTGACGCTGTGGCGGCTGGGCTGCTCGACGCCTTTCTCGGCGGCGCGCAGGAAGGTTTCGCAGGCCGCGTCCAGCGCCTGGGCGGGCGCAGCGGCGGACAGCGCGAGGATCAGCAGCGGCAGGTTCTTCATCGGCATCGCTCGGTGGAGGTTCAACCATCCAAACGCAGCCGCCGCGCGGAACCGGACATGCCCTAGCGCGGCACGGCGGCGGCGCTGGTGGTGCGGGTGTCGACGCTGCCGCTGAAGTACGCCACCGGCTTGCCGTTGCGCTGCTGGCGATCGAGATAGCTCTGGTAGGTCTCGACGCTGATCAGGCCCATGTTCGGCACGCTGTAGCTGTGCCGATGGCTGGCCAGCGCCTGCTCGCTGGCCGCCAGCCGGGCCAGCAGCTCGTCCATCTGCCGGGTCAGCGCCGCCACCCGCTGGCGCAGCAGGGCGAGCTGGCGCGACTCCGGCAGGCTGTCTTCCGGCAGATGGCTGGGTGCGCGCTGGCGGTCGTCCGGCATCGCCAATGGCGACGGCGGCGGGGTCAGGCCGCGATAGCCGTCGGGAATCGCCGGTGCCGCTGTCTCGGTCACCGCGAACGTGTCCACCGGCGCGGCGGCGGCCAGCGGCTGCCGGCTGTCCGGCAGGGTGCGGCGCGCCTCCTGCGCCGGCAGCCGGGACGTTGCCGGCGATCGCGCCGGGCTGTTCAGCGTCCAGTCCGGCGTCGGCGCGCGGTCCTGCGCCAGCAGCCGGCACGGGCTGCAGGCGGCCGCGAGCAGCAGCAAGGCAGGCAGTCGATGGGTCATCTCAAAGCTCCTTCGGTCGGTCATCCGCGCGGCGGCGCAGCAGCGCGGCCAGCAGCAGCGCATTGCCGGCGATCAGCGCCAGCTTCAGCAGCAGCGCCGGCAGCAGTTGCGCCGACACCCGGAAGGCGCCGGCATCGAGGCGCGTCAGCGCCAGCAGCAGCGCGGCGGCCTGCAGCGCCAGCAGCCCCAGCAGCAGCGCGATCAGCAGCATCCGCAGCGCGGCAGGCAGCCAGTGGCCGCTCACCACGGCACCGGCGGCGGGTCGTCATCGCGGTACGGGGCGCTGTCGCGATAGGGCTCGCGAGCGGTGTCGGGCGGGCGCGAGCCGAAGCCGCCGACCGGCGGCGAACGGGGATCGACGATCACCAGCCCCAGCGCCGGCCCGTAACCCGACCCGGCCGCCGGCCAGCCGTACGACGGCAGGCCGTAGGCCGCCCACGGCGGTGGCGGCAGCGACGACGGCGCCTGCGGCAGCGGCACCGGCCTGCCGCGCTCGCGCGGCCGATCGGCGAGCGCGGCGCCGCTGACCAGCAGCAGCGCCAGCGTTGCCAGCCCGGCCTGGGCCGGCGTCACCGGTCGACTCCGCGCGGCCACAGCGTGTCGAAATCGATGGCGTACTCGATCAGTCCTGGCTCGGCGCCGCCATCGCGGATCATCGACCAGGCCACCTCCAGCTGGCCGGACGCCGGATCGAAGCGCGGCGCCTCGATGCGGCCACGGCCGGGAAACGAGCGGCTCTGGTAGCGCAGCGCGGCCAGCCGCGCGTACGGCGGCAGCTGCAGCTGGTAGACATCGCTGCGGCTCAGGGTGTCGCGCAGGTCGTCGCCGCCGCTGTTGTGCTGGGCCAGCACCTGGCCCTGCAGCCCTTCGCCGAGCGCACTCTGCTTGCCCTTGCAGCTGACGAAGGCATTGCTCAGACCCAGCGGATCGAGAATCCCCGGCAGGCCGCTGGCGCGGCAGGTGGCGGCCAGCTCGAACTGCGGATCGCGGTGGTCGATCTCGTGACCGGCGAACACCAGCACGCAGCGGCTGAAGTAGCCGCCGCCGGCGCAGCTGTCGATGCGGCCGGTAGTCGCCGGGATGGTCCGCTGGCGCAGCTCCCAGGCCGGCTCGAAGGCCAGCGGCGCCGAACTGCCGCGGGCGCCGCCCGAGGCGATCACGTCGACGGTCGCTGCGCCCGGGATCACCCGGTCGACATCCGGCAGCACGGCGAAGATCTTGCCGGCCTGCCAGTCGACCACCTGGGCATCGACGCTGCGGATCGGCCCGTAGGCGGTCGGCAGGACCACCTTCACGGTGCCCGGCGCGGTGCCGAAACACTGGCCCTGGATCACGAACGCGGCCTTCGGCGCCAGCGCGCCGTCGCCGGCCACGGTCAGCCGGCGCAGCAGCGGCTGGCCGCCGTTGCGGCTGCACAGCAGCGCGGTGGCCTGGATCTGGCTGCCGGCCTGCACGCGGCTGACGTCGCCACCGCGCGAGGTCGCGAGGCGCTGCCCGAGCCCGGTGGACGACAGCCGCGCCGCCGACGAGGCATCGCGAAAGCGGTCACCGCCGGCCGTCGCCAGCGGCCCCGCCGGGCCACCGGCCGGCAGCGCGTCGGCAGGCGCATCGCCGGCGTCGTCGCCATCGCGCAGGCCGCCGTAGCGCTGGCGCAGCGCGGCGTTGTCGCGGTCGAAGGCCGGCGCGGTCAGCCGCGCGACGTCGACCAGCTGCTGCTCGCCGCGCGCCAGCTCAATGCTGGCCGAGCGGCCGACCACCTTGGCCGCGCCGCCGTCGAGCGCCGGACGGTGGCCGCGCGGCAGCGATCGTGGATCGGCCGGCGGCGGCGCCTGCGGCAGCGTCGGCCGCGGCATTGGCGACGGCGCTGCGGTACCGGGGTTCCAAGCCGGCGCGGCCGGGGCCAGCGACGACGGCGCGCGGCTGCCGCCGCCGGACCGGTTCCAGTCGATGCCGGTGGCCGGTGCGGCCGGGGCGCTGGACGGCGCGCGGCGGCTGCCGCTGTCGGTCCAGGCCGGCGTCTCGGGGGCGCCGGCAGGCTGCGCCCAGGCCGCCGGCAGCAGGCCGAGCAGGGCGCTACCGAGCAGCGCGAAAAGGCGGATTCGGAAGCTCATCGCCCGGCCTCACTGCGCCTGCGCGACCTGGCCATCGAAGCGCAGCGCCAGCTGGCGCACGGCGTCTTCGATGGCACTGCGCAGCGCAGCGTCGAAATTGGTCTTGCGGCTCGACTGGTGCTGCACTTCCGGCGTGTAGGCCGACGGCGTGCGGCCGCTTTGCATCAGCACGGTGTTGACCAGCGCGCCGATGCCGCCGACCTGCACGGCCGAGCCGCCGAGCGCGACGCGGACATTGATGGCGTCGAGCACTTCACCGCTGTGGGCGTCGACGATGCTGACATCGAGCCCCAGCTCGTCCTGGTTGCGGCCGCCACCGATCTGCAGGCCGCCGATGTTGATGCCGCTGCTGCTGTCCGAGGTGCCGGCCGCCAGTTCGGTGATCTCGGCCTGGAACAGGTATTCGGCGCCGGTCAGCCGCGACTGCGCCGTGCTGCCGGTGCTCTGGCCCTGGGCATTGAGCTGCTTTTCACGGATCACGCCGCGATCGAGGTTGCCACGCTCCATGACCCGGAACTGGCCGCTCTTGACCAGCGCCGTCTTGAACTGCTCGGTGGCGCCGCGCGGCGGCAGTTCCGGCAGGTTGCTGGTGACCTCGAAGATCGCCACCGCGACGCGGGCATCGGCCTGCTTGCGCGGCAGCTTGACCAGCGCCCGGTGGCTGGCGCTGTCGGCCACCGGCATCGGCTGGCTGCCGGCGGCACAACCGCCGAGGTGGACCAGCACGGTGGCGGCAGCGGCAAGCCCGAAGGCGTGCAGGAAGATTCGGCGGTTCATCGGCGGCTCCGGTACGAGGTGTGTACCTGAGCAAACGCAGCGCGCCGCCGAAACCGGACATCGACCCGCCTGCCGCCGATCCGTCGGCGCTCAGGCCGGACGCGGCCCGAAGACGATGATCAGCATGCCGAGCAGCGACACCGCCACGCCGATCCAGTCGGCGAGCGTCGGCCGCACCGCATCGACGAGCCACAGCCAGGCGAACGCCGCCAGGCTGAACGCCGCCGGTACCAGCAGCCAGGCGCTGCGCCCCTGCCGCAGCCACAGGTACGGCAGGTAGCAGCCGACGATCTCGGAGAGCGCGGTCAGCACGAACAGCGCGAAGGTTCTGGCGAGGTCCAACGGGGCTCCGGAGCAGGGGCGATGGCCGCCCGATGATGGTGCCTGGCGGCAGCCGCCGGCCGGCTGGCGACGCGACCGGCGCCGCGCGTGCGGGTCAGCTGCGCGCGAACAGCCGGCGCCGCCGGCTGTCGCTGTCCGGCGCATCGAGACGGGCGCTGGCGGCTACAGCCTGATCCTCCAGCGCCTGGGCGGCCACGACATCGCCGGCCGCCGCCAGCACCTCGGCGCGCAGCCGCTGCAAGCGCGCCACGCTGCGCAGGTCGGCGGCACGCTGCACCTGTTCGATCATCGCCAGCGCCGCCTTGCTGTCGCGCTCGGCCGCCTGCGGCGCATGCCGCTGCAGCGCCACCCGGGCCCGGGCGCCGAGCAGCAGCGCCCGCGCCTCGCCGGGCGGCGACGGCTCGGCCAGCGCGGCGTCGATCAGCGGCGCGGCGCGGTCGATCTCGCCACGGTCGATCAGGAACCGCGTCCAGCCTTCGACCGCCGCCAGCCGGTCCGGATGGCCGGCGCGGATGCGGCTGCGCGCGTGGTCGAAGGCGGCCTGCAGCTGCTGCCGGGCCGGTCCATCGCGGCCAAGCGCGGCGTAGGCGCGGCCGAGCAGCAGCTGCACGCGCGGCAGATCGGACTGCGAGGGCGCGCGCGTCCGGTAGACCTGCTCGGCGGCTTCCAGCAGCGGCAGCGCCTCGGCGGCGCGACCTTCGGCCAGCCAGGCGGCGGCGCGCATCTCGCGCGCTTCGGTATCGGCGGTGGTCTTGCTCCAGTCGGCCGGGATTGCCGCTTCGACGGCAGCGAAGCGCGCTTCGGCAGCCGCACGGTCACCCTGCTGGTGCAGCATCTGCGCGTGGCGGCTTTCGGCCAGCCACCAGGTCGGCTGCTTGCCCAGCGTGTGCAGCGCCAGCGCCGCCGATTCGTCGTAGGCGGTGGCCGCTGCCGCCAGATCGCCCTGCTGGCGTTCGGCGCGGCCCAGCGCCAGCAGGGTGACGGCAAGGCTCAGGTCGTCACGCTCCGGCAGGCCCCGGGCCAGCGCGATGGCGCGCCGGGCTTGCGCGGCGGCTTTCGGCCAGTCGGCGTCGAACAGGTATTCGCTGGCGATGTTGGCTTCGGCGTTGGCGCGATCCGGATGGTTCGGCGCTACTTCGGCATACAGGCGCGCCGCCTGCTGATAGGCGTTCAGCCGTTCGGCATCGGTGCCGGGCAGGCCGCGCAGCGCCCTTCCGCGCAGCATCCACCATTCGGCCCGCAGCGCGCTGCGGTCGAGCCCGGATTCGTGCAGCAGCCGGTCGGCTTCGTCGACCTTGGCCAGCGCCGCCGCGTAGTTCTGGTAGTAGACCTCGCCCCAGCCTTCGACCAGCCGCGTCTCGACGACCACCGCATGGCGGCCGCCGAAGTGCTGCTGGGCGATCTCCAGCCGCCGGTTCATCACCTGCTCGAAACGCGCCTCGTCGTCGGGATCGACGCTCAGGCCCAGCGCGTAGCCCATGACCCCGAGCAGCTCGATCTGCAGGTCCGGCTCGCCGGCCAGTTCGGTCTCGACCCGGTCGATGCTGAGGTCCAGCAGCTCGCGCACCGAGCGCTGGCCCAGCGGGCGCGGATTGTCCGAACGCGGATCGCTGGCCTTGAAGACGCTGATCAGGAAATCCTTGGTGATCGCCGCTCGCCGCGCCTGGGTGGCGGTCTGCACCGCCTGCCAGGCGGTGGCGGCAACGCCAGCCGCCAGCAGCAGCAGGAAACCGCTGGCCAGCGCCACGGCGCGCCGGTTGCGGCGCAGGAACTTGGCCAGCCGCGCACGCCGGCCGATGCGGCGGGCGGCGATCGGCAGATCGGCCAGATGCCGGGACAGATCGCTGGCCAGCGCCTCGACGGTCGCGTAGCGCTGCTCCGGCTGCGCCTCAAGCGCCTTGGCGAGGATCGCGTCGAGATCGCCGCTGAGCGCGGCACGCTGCGGGCGCGGCACCCGGCTGGAGGCCAGCGGCGCGTCCTCGCGCGCAGCCACCAGACGGCCAAGCGGCGACTGCGCCGCGAACGGCCGGCTGCCGGTCAGCAGTTCGTAGAGCATCACGCCCAGCGCGTGGACATCGGTGGCGACGGTGATCGCGCCGCCGTCCAGCTGCTCGGGCGCGGCGTAGTCCGGCGTCGCCGCCCGGCCGCCGACCTGGGTCAGCGCGGTGCCGGGCAGCGCGTCATCGTCGTCAAGCAGCTTGGCGATGCCGAAGTCGAGCAGCTTGACCTGCCCGCCGGCCGCGACCAGCACATTGGCCGGCTTCAGGTCGCGATGGACGATCAGCCGGGCGTGAGCCGCCTGCACGGCGGCGGCCACCTGCAGCATCAGGCCGATGCGTGCCCGCGTGTCCAGCGCGTGCTGCCGGCAGTAGTCGCCGAGCGCCACGCCGTCGACGTATTCCAGCGCCAGCCAGGGCTGGCCGTGCTCGCCGAGGCCGGCGTCGTAGAAGCGGGCGATGTTCGGATGCACCAGCCCGGCCAGGAAGTTGCGCTCGCGCGCGAAGCGCCGCTGCAGCGCGCCGGCGATCAGGTGCGCGTGCGGCAGCTTCAGCGCCACCTCGCGCTGGTAGGCGCCGTCGTCGCGGCGCGCCAGCCAGACCTGGCCCATGCCACCGGCGCCGAGCAGCCGCAGCAGCCGCCAGGGGCCGACGCGATCACCGGCGCTGAACTCCGGCGGCGCTTCGGCGGCGCGGACGCCGATCGGCGGACGATCGAGCCGGCCCGGCGTCAGCGGACCGTCGCTGCCCAGCACGGCGGCCAGCCACGGCTTCAATTCGGCATCGTCCGCTGCCAGCCCGGCCAGCCAGGCGTCGCGGGCGCTGTCGTCGAGTTCCAGCGCGGTGTCGAGCAGCGCAGAGAATCGCGGCCACAGGGCGGGTGGGCAAGGCAGGGCTTTCATGATCGGGTCCGGTCAATGCACCGAACGCGATCGGCGCCCGAAAGCGGACATCCGCCGGGTCAGCGCAGCATCGCGGCCAGCAGCAGCCGCGCCTTGTCCCAGTCGCGGCGCACGGTCCGTTCGGTCAGGCCCAAAGCCTCGCCGATCTCGGCTTCGGTCAGGCCGCCGAAGTAGCGCATCTCCACCACCTGGGCCAGCCGCGGCTCGACCTGGGCCAGCGACTGCAGCGCCTCGTGCACCTGCAGCGCCTGATCGTCATCGGCGACGCCATCGCTGATCGCGGTGTCCAGCGTCACCGGGCGTTCGCCGCTGCCGCGCCGTTCGGCATGGCGTTCGCGCAATTCATCGACGATCACCGTGCGCATCACCTGGGCGGCATAGGCGAAGAACTTGCGCCGGGTCTCGACCTGCAGGCGCTGCTGGCCGGACAGCCGCAGCCAGCTTTCGTGGACCAGCGCGGTGGTGTCGAGCAGGGTCATCGGCGACGACACCGCCAGCCGCGCGTGGGCCAGCTTGCGCAGTTCGTCGAAGGCGGCGCGGAACAGCATCGCGTTGTCGACACCCTCGCCGGGCGCCTGTGCTTCGATCAGTCGGGTGATGTCGCTCATCGCCGGGGGCGCTTGCCGTCTGCGGGGTCGACGGCAAGCGGACCACAAACGGCCGGCACCGGCAACGGCCGCGATACCGCAGCGGTGATCCGCTGCGCGCGCGCCGCGCCGGTCAGCCTTCGATCAGGTCGTAATCGCCCTTCTCGGCGCCGCATTCCGGACACATCCAGTCGTCCGGGATGTCCTCGAAGCGGGTGCCCGGCGCGATGCCGGAATCGGGATCGCCGAGCGCTTCGTCGTAGACGTGGCTGCAGTAGCGGCAGCGGTAACGGCGGCTGGCGGTGCTCATGTGCTCAGGCTCCCGGCTGCGCGGCGGCCGGTGCCGGCGCGAGGTGGATGGTCGGCTGGATCGCGAAGCCGTACTGGATCGCCAAGTCGCGCTTGCGCAGCAGCGGTTCCAGCAGCTGCCAGACGCGCAGGTTGTTGTAGAACGGCGTCGACGGATACAGGTGGTGGATCAGGTGGTAGTTCTGGTACTGCAGCGCTGGCGTCAACAGCCGTTCGTAGCCGATGCGGATCGCCGTGGCGCGGGTGAGGTTCTGGTCCTGCACGGTGTCGTGCGGCACGTGCGGCAGCCAGAAGAAGCTGAAGCCGAGGGTCAGGAAGATCATTCGCGACGGCACGAACCAGAGCATCACCAGATGCCAGAAGTAGCCGTGGGCGATCAGTGCCGCGAACACCACGGCGGTGCCGGCCGTCAGCCACAGCGAGCGGCGCAGGTAGGGCCTGGACACCTTGTCGCTGTAGCGGATCGCGTGGATCAGGTACAGCAGGTCGATCGCCACCCAGCGCAGCGGCAGGCTCCAGGCCGGGCCGTGCAGCACGTTGTCCGGGTCCTTCGAGCCGCCGGTGTAGCGGTGATGCAGGATGTGGCCCCAGCGGAACAGCCGCAGGTCGACGTACGGCGCGCCCAGCCAGACGGTGGTCTGGCCGATGAAGTCGTTGAGCCGTGTGCTGGTCGAGATCGCCCGGTGGATCGAATCGTGGACGATCGAGAACGCGAAGTAGCCGATGACGCTGTTGACCACCATGCCAACCCACAGCGGTACCAGGCCGATGCCGGCCAGCACATAGCTCGACAGGTAGACGCCGAGCACAACGACCCACAGCGCAACGGTCGGCCAGGCGATCGCCGGGGCGCGGGTCAGCGTGTTGAACAGGGCCTTGTGCCCGGCATCGAGGCCGGCCAGATTCAGCGGCGCATTGCTCATCGGAAACGTCCTTTGCAAGGAGTGAAACGGGAAGGTCAGCCGCGCGGGCCGGGGCGGCGACGGCGCGGCGTGATCAGCGCCTCGACCGGCTTGAAGCGCTGCTGCTGGCTGATCGCGGCCCTGGACGGCAGGCGCATCGGCTGAGCCGCCGCCTCGCTGCCAATGATCCGCGCCACCAGCGGCTCGATCAGGTCGTCAAGCGCGCAGCCGTGCACCAGCTGGCCGCCGACATGCAGGCTCATCAGGCCGTGCAGCGATAGCCAGAACAGATGGGTCAGCGCCCTCGCCTCGCCGTGCAGCAGGCCGTCGTCGATGCCCGCTTGCACCACGTCGACCGCGTGGTCGAACAGGCCGCGCCGGGCCGCCAGCAGCGCCGGGTACTGATCCGGCGACGGCTGGTGCGTGGAGAAGATCAGCTGGTATTCGGCCGGGTGCCGCTGCACGAAGTCGACATAGGCTTCGGCCACCGAGCGGATCCGCGCCGGCAGCGGCGCGGTCACCGCTTCGCGCGCCCGCACATGGGCTTCGAACTGCTGGGTGCACAGCACACGCAGCGCCACCAGTAGTGCTTCCTTGGATTCGAAATAGCGGTACGGCAGCGTGTGACTGATGCCGGCGGCGTCCGCCAGGCGGCGGAACGAGATCGCTTCCAGCCCTTCGGCACGATAGATGTCGAGCGCCAGCGCCAGCAGCTTCTGGCGCATCGCGGTGACGGTTTCGGGACTCAGCTGGGCTCGGGCCATGAATTGATTTGACACTGTAAAATTTACACTGTCAAATTTTCCCGGCAACCTGCCCGGCACCCGCCACAACCAAAGGCGGGCCTCAAGCCAGGCGCTGCGGTATCTGATGTCATCGCAGCCATAACCAGAACACACGAGGAGATCCGCATGACCCGCCCGACCCTGCCGCTGCGTCACGATCCCGCCGCCGGACACCCGCTGATCGACGGGCCGGAAGGGCTGACGCCGCAATGGCTGACCACCGTGCTGCGCGCCGCCGGACAGTTGCAGGCGGCCACCGTCACCTCGGCAGCGACCACGCCGGTCGGCAACGGCATGCTGGGGACCAACCTGCGCATCAAGCTCGGCTATGACCGGCCGGAGGCCGGCGCGCCGGCCAGCCTGGTCGCCAAGCTGCAGGCCGCCGGCGAGACCAGCCGGGCGTCCGGCGCCGCGCTGGGCCTTTACGAGCGCGAGACGCGCTTCTACCAGATGATCGCGCCGCGCATCGGCAGCGCCGTGCCGACCGCCTGGTTCGCCGATGTCAGCGCCGATGGCGCGACCTTCTGCTTGCTGTTCGAGGATCTCGCTCCGGCCCGTGGCGGCGACCAGCTGACCGGCTGCTCGGTGGCCGATGCCGAAGCGGCGATGGACGCCGCCGCCGCGATCCACGCGCCGGTCTGGGGCGAAGCCGGCACCATCGCCCAGCCGTGGATGAGCCGCGACCTGATGGTCGGCATGTACTGCGAAAAGCTGCCGCCCTGCGTGGAGATGATCAAGCAGCGTTTCGCCGCGCTGCTGGAGCCGGGCGTGCCGGCGATCCTCGATGCCTATGCGGCGGCGATCCGGCCGTGGTTCGCGATGCAGACCCCACCGTTCACCATCGTTCATCATGACTACCGGCTCGACAACATCCTGTTCGATGCCCGCGGCGGCGCCACGCCGGTCGCCGCGTTGGACTGGCAGACGCTGATGGCCGGCCCCGGCGTGCTCGATGCGTCCTACTTCAATGGCGCCGGCCTGCTGGCCGCCGATCGCCGCGCCCACGAGGAACGCCTGGCCCGCCGCTACCACGAAGCACTGCTGGCGCGCGGCGTCCGCGACTACGCCTGGGAGCGTTGCTGGCACGACTACCGGCTGACCGCCGCGCACGGCCTGATCATGGCCGTCGTCGGCGCGGCGCTGACCACCCCGACCGAACGCGGCGACAAGATGCTGAGCACGATGATCAACCGTCATGCCCAGCAGATGATCGACCTCGGCACCCTGTCCCTGATCCGCTGAAGGCACCACGACCATGCTGACCAAGGGTGACGACTATCCGATTCACCAGACCGCCGAGCCGATCGCCTACGCCGGCACCGACCGCAATTTCTACGACCGCTACTTCTTCAACGGCTACAACCGCGAAGGCACGCTGTTCTTCGCCGCCGCGCTCGGCGTCTACCCGCTGCTGAACGTGATGGATGCAGCGTTCTGCGTGGTCGTCGACGGCGTGCAGCACAACCTGCACGCCTCGCGGCACCTGAAGATGGAGCGCATGGACACCACGGTCGGGCCGATCGCGATCGACGTCGTGGTGCCGCTGCAGCAGCTGCGCGTGCGCGTCGATTCCGCCGAGCACGGCCTGAAGGCCGAGCTGCTGTTCACCGGCTATGCCGAGGTGCTCGAAGAACCCCGCTACACGCGTCGCAATGGCCCGCGCATGTTCATGGACCTGACCCGGCTGACCCAGCAGGGCGACTACAGCGGCTGGATCGAGGTCAAGGGCCGGCGCATCGACGTCGCCGGCACCTGCGGCACCCGCGACCGTTCATGGGGCGTGCGGCCGATCGGCCTGCCCGATCCGCAACAGATGGATCCGCCGAACTTCTCGCAGTTCCACTGGATCTGGTCGCCGCTGCATTTCGACGACGGCTACCTGCTCTATCACCTGAATGCCGACGAACAGGGCGAGCCCTGGAACACCGATGCGGTGTTCGGCAAGCGCGGCAGCGGCGATGTGACCCACATGCGCCGGGCGACCTCGGCGCTGTGCATTCCGTCCGGCACCCGCCATGCGGAAGCCGCCGTGTTCAAGCTCGTCCACCGCAATGGCGACGAGAGCCGGGTCGATGTCACGGTGAAATGGCCGTTCTTCATGACCGGCCTCGGCTACTTCAATCCGGACTGGGCACACGGCCTGAACAAGGGGCCGCTGGCGGTCGGCTACGACGAGATCGTGACGGCCGACATCAAGACCCACGCGCCGCCGTACACGCACATCCAGGCCTTCGTGCACGCCACCATGACCCACACCGACGGCCGCGTGCAGCAGGGCTACGGCGTGATGGAACAGCTGCTGATCGGGCCGTACCAGCCGCTCGGGCTGACCGGCCTGCTCGATCCGATGGCCTGAAGCCGACCTGCCCGGCCGGATCTGCGCCGGGCGGCGGCACGACGGCCGCCGCTCGGGCGTCTGGCCAGCCGGGCGCGCGGCGCGCCGTCAGCGGCGCGCGTACGGGATCAGCTGCCGCCACAGCTCCAGCGTCGCGTCGACATCGCCGGAGGTCGCGCCGAGCCCCAGCGTGTAGCCGGCCAGTTCGGTACCCGGCCAGGTGTGGCCGCCGTTGTTGATCGTGTACAGCGCCACCATGCTGTCGGCGCAGCGGCCGTAGCGGCCGACATTGGCGGTGGTGCCGTCGCGGGTATCGCGGTCCGGAATCGCCATCACCGTGTAGCTGCCCGGCGCGCACTGGTTGCGCTCGGCCCAGAAGGCGGCGGTGGCCGGCGCGCTCTTCTGGCCCAGCGAGCCGCCGTACAGGGTCAGCAGATCGAGCGTGCCGTTGAACATCACCACCGGCAGCCGCCGCGGACCGCCGCAGCGATTGGCGACGCCGTCGCGGATGGTCGCGGCGACGATGGCGATACCGGCCAGCAGCGACGGCCGCTCGCAGGCCAGCCGCTGCACCATGAAGCCGCCGTTCGAGTAGCCGGCGGCGTAGACCCGGCGGCCGTCGAGGTCGTTGGCGGCCACTTCCCGGGTGATCAGCGCGTCCAGGAAGCCGACATCGTCGACCAGCCCGGTCAGCGGGTGATCGGACCACAGTGCCGCGACCGCCGCCGGCAGGTAGATCCAGGCGCCGTAGTCGGCGGCCAGGCGGCCGATGCGCGTCAGGTTCGCGGTGCGGGCCGGCGATTGCGCACGCGGATGCAGCAGCACCAGCACCGGCGCGCCGGCCGGCGCGCCGATCGGCCGGATGCCGGCATAGCTGCGGGTGATGCCGCCGGAGACGATGGTGCCGGTGAAGATTTCGGTGCCCGGCGTCGGCGTGATCACCCCGCCCAGCGGGCCGACCGGACCCAGCAGCTCGCCGGGAAATTCGCCGATCACGCCGTCCAGCAGATCGGTGCCGAGCGTCGGCTCCTCCGGGGCCGGGCTGTCAGCCGGAGCTGCGATGGCGCGCCCGCCGCCGGCCAGCGCCAGCAGCAGGACCATCGACGGGAACAGGGCACGGCAAGACGGCAGCAGGCTTCGCGACATTCGAGGGATCCGGGAGAGACAGGCGGCAGCGCCTGCGGGACTGCACCCTGACATGGCCGGCGAGAGGAAAATGTTATTTCCCGGCAATGTTGACAACGCATTTTGCCCGAATCGCCTGACGCCGGCCGTCGCGGTCGGCTTCCGGAAGCGGCCGGGAGCGCGCCACCCGGCACGCGTCAGGCCGGTGCCCCGGAAATGCCTGAATGCGGCATCGCCGGGGCGCGGCCGTGACCTCAGCCGACGTGCTTGTAGACCTGGCGCTCGAACTCGTCGCACATCTTGCGAACCGGCGCGTCCCAGAACGGCATGATCTGGGTGGCGATCACCACGGTGACGCCGGTCTTGCGGTCGATCCAGTAGTAGGCGTTCGGCAGGCCGGCCCAGGCCATCGTGCCGGGCGCGCGGCCTTCCGGCGTGGCCTGCACGTTGAGGATGAAGCTCAGGCCCCACTTCAGGTCGATGCCCGGATGCAGGTGGCAGTCGTTCGACAGCTGCGGCATCGCGGTGAAGATCTCGCCGATCTTGATGTCGCCGATGTGGTTGCGGCCCATCAGCTCGACGGTGGTCGGCGACAGCACCCGGTTGCCGTCCAGCGTGCCGCCATTGAGCAGCGCCTGGCAGAAGCGCAGGTAATGCGGCACCCGGCCGGACAGCGCGTGGCCGCCCATATCGAGTTCCACATCCGGCGGAATGCCGAACGGAATAGTGACCAGGTTGCCGTCCGGCAGACGGGCATGCATCGCCGCCGCGCGCGACAGCTGCTCCTCGTTGGCCTGGAAGCTGACATCGCTCATGCCCAGCGGCGCGAAGATGTTCCGGGCCATGTAGTCCCGCAGCCGCAGGCCGCTGGCGGCCTCGACCATGCGGCCGACCCAGTCGATGCTGACCGAGTATTCCCAGGCGGTGTCGGGATCGCGGACCAGCGCGCGGTCCAGCGTTGCCTTGGTGCCGCTGATGACATTGCCGACGCCGCGGCTTTCCAGTTCGCGGACGGTGTCCTTGTTGAAGATCTCGTAAGCGAAGCCGGAGGTGTGGGTCAGCAGGTTGCGCAAGGTCACCGGCGACTTCGGCGCCCGCAGGATCGGCGTGCCATCGGCATTCCAGCCGGTACGCACCTGCACCTTGCCGAGTTCCGGCAGCACCTTGCCGGCCGGGGCGTCGAGATCGAGCTTGCCCTGCTCGACCAGCTGCATCGCCGCCATCGCGGTGACGCCCTTGGTCAGCGAGGCGAACCAGAAGAAGGTATCCATGCTCATCGGCGTGCTGCCGCCGGTCGCCCGCAGGCCTGCCGCGCCTTCATAGATCACGCCGTTGCGGTCGGCCACGGTGGCGACCACGCCGGGGACGCCGCCCTTTTCGGTGCTGGCTTTCAGCAGGGCGTCGAGTGCGGTGTTCAAGCTCATCGGGATCTCCTCACGTCTGGGGTTGTCGTTATGACCGGTGGCCGGAGTATCACCACGCGGGTCGGGCCTGAACATCGGGGTGACTCCCTGTCGTTCGGCAGCCGGCCATCGCCGGCCGTTGCCGGCGCCGCCGCATAATGGCGCGCCGCTTTCCCGTGACCTGATGTCGCGCCGGCTCTGGGCCTGTTAACCGTCACTTTGATCGCTGCGGCGGAGGTCGCTTTTGCCCAGTGCAACTTGATCGGCGCGGCCAATGGTCGCTCCATTGGCGCGACGAGAGAGGCAGCAATGGGCAAAAGCGATCCCGCCCCGAAGGGTTGCGGCCAAAAAGCCGCCGGACTTCGTTACGAACCTTGGCCATAGTTAGGCTATGGCCTGCGGTTCGCGCCTCGCCCGGCGATTTTTTGACCTGCAACGCAGCGACCAAAATGATGGTTAACAGGCCCTTGGAACCCCCGCATGAACGCGCCTGAAACGACGCCCGCCTTCGTATTCGATTCCGCCGCACCGCAGCGCAGCCCGCTGCGCGCGGCGATCGCCGACCATTACCTGGCCGACGAAACCACGCTGGTCAACCGCCTGCTGGCGATCGCCGAACTGCCGCCCGAGCGCAGCGCCCAGGTGGTGGCCACCGCCGCCGGCTGGGTACGCCGCGTGCGCCGGCTGAAGGACACCCAGAGCGCGCTCGATGCCTTCATGCGCGAGTACGACCTGTCATCCGATGAAGGCGTGCTGCTGATGTGCCTGGCCGAAGCGCTGCTGCGCATACCGGACGACGAAACGGCCGAAAAGCTGATCGCCGACAAGCTGGCCGATGCCGACTGGGAAACCCACCTTGGCCAGTCGGAATCGCTGTTCGTCAACGCCAGCACCTGGGGCCTGATGCTGACCGGCCGCATCGTGCGCGCGCCGGCGGCCGAAGACGCCGGCTCGTTCAAGGCAGCGTGGTCGCGGCTGGTCAATCGCTCGACCGAACCGGTGGTGCGGCTCGCCATCCGCTCGGCGATGCGGATGATGGGCAGCCAGTTCGTCATGGGCCGCACGATCGCCGAGGCGCTCGAGGCTGCGCAGACCAAGGAACAGCGGCCGTACCGGCATTCCTACGACATGCTCGGCGAGGCGGCGCTGACTGCCGACGATGCCGAACGCTATCTGGCGGCCTATCTCGGCGCGATCCACGCGATCGGCGAAGCCGCGCGCAGCCTCGGCGGCAGTGTCGAGGCGCGGCCGGGCATCTCGGTGAAGCTGTCGGCGCTGCATCCGCGCTACGAGCAGGCCCAGCGCGCGCGGGTGCTGGAGGCGCTGACGCCGCGCCTGCTCCGGCTGGCGCAGACGGCGCGCGCCTCCGGCATCAGCCTGACCGTCGACGCCGAGGAAGCCGATCGCCTGTCGCTGTCGCTGGACCTGTTCGAAGCGGTCTACCGCGATCCCTCGCTCAACCACTGGGACGGCTTCGGGCTCGCCGTGCAGGCGTTCCAGAAGCGCGGCCTGGCGGTGATCGAATGGCTGGAAAGCCTGGCCCGCGAGGTCGGCCGGCGGATTCCCGTACGACTAGTCAAGGGCGCCTACTGGGACACCGAGGTCAAGCGCGCGCAGGAAGCCGGCCTGCCCGGCTATCCGGTCTACACGCGCAAGGCCAATACCGACGTCGCCTACCTGGCCTGCGCGCGCCGGCTGCTGGCCGCACGCGACGTGTTCTTCCCGCAGCTGGCCACCCACAACGCCCACACCGTGGCCGCCGTGAAAGCCTATGCCGGCGAAGCGATCGGCGGCGGCATGTCCGGCTTCGAGTTCCAGCGCCTGCACGGCATGGGCGAAGCGCTGTACGACGTGGTGCGCGAGGACTGCGCGCTGCCCTGCCGCGTCTACGCGCCGGTCGGCTCGCATTCCGACCTGCTGCCGTACCTGGTGCGCCGGCTGCTGGAGAACGGCGCCAACACCTCGTTCGTCAACCGCATCTTCGATGAGGACACGCCGCCCGAGCAGCTGGTGGCCGATCCGGTTGCCTGTGTCCGCACGCTGGCGGTCAAACCAAATCCCGGCCTGCCGCTGCCCTGCGAACTGTTCGGCGCCAGCCGCCGCAATTCCGCCGGCCTGAATCTGGCCGACGAACTGGCCGCCGCCAGCCTGGCGCGCGACCTGCAACAGGCCGAGCTGCCGGCCTGCGCCACCTCGCTGTGCTACGACGGCCCGAGCAGCAGCGGCACGCCGCAGCCGCTGCGCAATCCGGCCGACACCCGGGTCGTGATCGGCGAATGGCGGCCGTTCGACCCGGCCCGGGTACCCGACGTGGTGGCCGCCGCAATCGGCTCGTTCGAGCGCTGGGCGGCCACGCCAGTGGAATCGCGCGCGGCGATCCTCGAACGCGCTGCCGACCGCCTCGAAGCCGGCCGGGCGCCGTTCCTGCGGCTGCTGGTCAGCGAAGCCGGCAAGACCCTGCCGGATGCGATCGCCGAAGTGCGCGAGGCAGTCGATTTCCTGCGCTACTACGCGGCCAGCGCGCGTCGCCTGCTGGCCCATGCGGAAGCGCTGCCGGGGCCGACCGGCGAACACAACGAACTGCAGCTGCACGGCCGCGGCCTGTTCGTCTGCATCAGCCCCTGGAACTTCCCGCTGGCGATCTTCGTCGGCCAGATCGCTGCTGCACTGGTGGCCGGCAATCCGGTGATCGCCAAGCCGGCCGAGCAGACGCCGATGATCGCCAGCCTGATGGCGCAACTGCTGCGCGAGGCCGGCGTGCCGAGCTACGTGTTCCAGTGCCTGCTCGGCGACGGCGCGCTGGGCGCGGCGCTGGTCGCCAGCCCGCAGGTCGCCGGCGTCGCCTTCACCGGCTCGGGCGACGTGGCACGGGCGATCAACCGCACGCTGGCCTCTAGGCCCGGCCCGATCGCCACGCTGATCGCCGAGACCGGCGGCCAGAACGTGATGATCGCCGACTCCTCATCGCTGCCCGAGCAGGTCGTCAAGGACGCGCTGCAATCGGCGTTCGGCTCGGCCGGCCAGCGCTGCTCGGCGCTGCGCCTTTTGTACCTGCAGGACGACATCGCCGACCGCACACTGGCATTGCTGGCCGGTGCGATGGCCGAGCTGAAACTCGGCGACCCGGCCCGGCTGGCGACCGACATCGGCCCGGTGATCGACGGCGATGCACGCACCCGGCTGGAGGCCCACGTCGCGGCCATCACCGCCGATGGCCGTGGCCGGCTGGTCGCCCGGACGGCGCTGCCGGACAGCTGCCGCCACGGCCATTTCGTGGCGCCGACGGCGGTCGAGATCGCCGGTCTCGAAGCGCTGCACGAGGAACACTTCGGGCCGGTGCTGCACGTGGCGCGCTTCTCGTCACGGCGAATCGACGCCGTGGTCGACGCCGTCAACGCCTCCCGCTACGGCCTGACCCTGGGCGTGCACAGCCGCATCGAGGGCACCTGGCGACGGGTGCAGGCACGGGCGCGGGTCGGCAACGTCTACGTCAACCGCGGCATGACCGGCGCCGTGGTCGGCGTGCAGCCGTTCGGCGGCGAAGGCCTGTCCGGCACTGGCCCGAAAGCCGGCGGCCCGCACTACCTGCTGCGCTTCGCCAGCGAACGCACGCTGACCGTCAATACCTCGGCCGTCGGCGGCAACGCGCGGCTGCTGTCGCAGAGCGGCTGAGCCGTCATGCGGGTCTCCGATGCCGGCATCGATGTCGTCACCACCATGGCCTGGGCCGAGGACGGCGCGCCGCAGGTGATCGACGACGGCGACTACCGGCGCCTGTACTTCGGTCCGCTGCACATCCAGAGCGAGATGCATCGGGATGATCCAGTCGCGCTGCAGCTGAAGTACACGCAGCGAATGATGGCGCTGCTGCTGTTCGTGCCGAAGCCGAAGCACATCGTCATCGTCGGTCTCGGCGGCGGCTCGCTGACCAAGTTCTGCCATCGTCATCTGCCGAAGACGCGGATCACCACGATCGAGATCGACGCGCGGGTGATCGCGCTGGCGCCGGCGTTCCAGGTGCCGCCCGACGACGACCGGCATCGCATCGTCCATGCCGATGCCTGCGCCTGGTTCGCCGGCACCACCGAGCGTTTCGATGCCGTGCTGCTCGATGGCTACACCGACAGCGGCATCGCCAGCGGCTTCGGCGAACCGCAGCTGTATGCGCGAATCCGCGAAGGCCTGCGGCCGGGCGGCCTGCTGGTCGCCAACCTGCTGGTCACCGCCGACGTGCTGCGGCGCTACAAGCAGGTAATCGGCGAGGCCTTCGACCGCCAGCTGATCGCCCAGAAGATCGTTCCCGACGGCAATCACGTGCTGTTCGCGTTCAAGGCGCTGGCCGCCGAGCCGGACTGGATCGCGATGGCTGGCGAGGCACGACGGCTGGCGGCGCGTCACGGTCTCGATTTCCCGGCTTTCGTCCGCGCCCTGCGCCGCGCCTACGAACGTGGCACGGCCGACCACGCGGAAGACGCGGTGCTGCCGCTGTTCTGACCCGGCACCGCGCCCGGCACGCGGCCGGGGTGGCGCGCACCGCCAGCAGCAGCCGCCATCTGGGACCCTCCCTGTCAGACGGCGCTCTATCGCCTGGCATCGATCCGCTGGCGATACCGGAACGAGCACGCCGCATGCCACGTTGACGGCTGTTCATGTCTTTTGACATGACAATCGCAGCAAATCGACTTTCCTTATGCGTTTTAAGTGCTTGTCACGTCTTTGGTTAGTAGATTTCGACTAGCGCGGTTACACAAATCGCTTGCGGCGGCGAGAATTAACTTACTGTTCAGTAGAAAGTGTCAGATTTCCCGATATTGTGCATCCGGTAGAGCCTGATAATGGCGTCAGGTTGAGACGACGCCCGCTGCAATGCCGGTGATCTCGCCGGATTTGCCGGTATCTGATGTTTTCCCCGCCGCTGACTTCGATCCCAGGTAAATCGCTGATGCACGCTGTCAATGAAGCAGAACAGTTCTTCCAGTCAACACGACCGCGCACCTCATCGGTGCTGCCGGTCCTGAAGGCGGTGGTCGACGAACTGCTCGGCCAGGTCGGCGACGAGCAGCTGCGCGCCCTGTTCCACGCCGCCGGCGTGCGTCTGGCGGAGACCTGGCCGCTCGAGAAGGTCGAACGGCTCGGCGAGCTCGAGCACACCGCGCGAGCACTGCTCGCCGCCCACGATTGGGGCTGGCTGAGCATCGAACACCACGATGACGCGGTCGATTTCGTGCATGGCGATTCGCCGCTTGCGGCCTGGTTCGGTAGCGCTTCGCTGGCCTGGTCATCGTCGCTATTCGAAGGCCTGTATGCCACCTGGATTCGTCAGCTCGGCGCCGACGAGCGGCTGCAGCTGCGGCAGATCCGGCTGGCCGATCGCCCCGAGAGCGAACTGCGCTACCGGCTGACGCACGAAAGCCGCTTCCAGTGACGCCGACGCCCCCGCATCCAGATCGCCCTGCCGAGACCATGAGCACCGCACCCGTCAATCCATCGGAAGACGATGTCCAGCGCCTGCTGAAGCAGATGAAGATGGGCACGTTCCAGTTCCGCAGCTTCAGCCGTCCGGACGAGGCCGACGACCCGATCGAGTCCGAGCCGGAGGCCGCCGCCAGCCCGTCTGCCGCCGCGGCACCCGTGCCGGCGCCGGCCGAACCAGCGCGGCCGCCAGCCCCTTCGCAGATGCCGCCGCCCGCGCCACCGATCAAAGCGGCAGCGGCCATTCCGGCGGCAACGGTGCCGGCCAAGCCGGTGACCACGGTGCCGGTCGATGAAGCCTTCGGCCGCCTGATCCGCGAGCCGGGCCTGCGTGCCCGCCGCAAGCCGTCGATCCAGCTGAAGCTGGCGCCGCGCCCGGCGATTGTCGACGTCGCCCCGACCTCGACGCGCGAGCTGCTGCTGGTCGACGTGCTGAACCGCCTGTACCGCCTTGGCAGCGCCCGGATCAGCCTGGTCCGGCAGCGGGGTGATGCTTGAGCGTCGCGCGGGCTGATCGCGCACCCGCAAGACTGATCGCGACGGCCGGCCTGATGGTCGGCTTGGCGGTGCTGGGATCGACGCTCTGGGGTTTCGCGACCACGCCGATGACGCTGGGCTGGCAGTTCGCCGCCGGCGGCCTCGCGATGCTGATCGCGCTGGTGCTGGCGCGCTTCTCTCGGGTCACGCTGCTGTTGCTGATGGCGTTCTCGATCGCCTTCTCGACGCGCTACCTGTACTGGCGGTTCACCGAAACGCTGCCGATCGGCCCGCACCACACGGTGCTCGACCTGCTGCTGGCGCTCGGCCTGATCGCCGCCGAAACCTATGCCTACCTGATCCTGCTGCTCGGCTACTTCCAGGTCATGCGGCCGCTGCGCCGCAAGCCGGTGCCGCTGCCGGAGAACGACGACCTCTGGCCGCTGGTCGATATCTACATTCCGACCTACAACGAGCCGCTGTCGGTGGTGAAACCGACCGTGCTGGCAGCGCTGGAAATGGACTGGCCGCAGGACCGGATCAAGGTCTACCTGCTCGACGACGGCCGGCGGCCGGAGTTCGCCACATTCGCCAAACAGGTCGGCGCGGTGCACATGACCCGGCCCGACAACAACCACGCCAAGGCCGGCAACATCAACCACGCGATGACCAAGACGCGCGGCGAGTTCATCGCGATCTTCGATTGCGATCACATCCCGACCCGCTCGTTCCTGCAGCTGACGCTCGGCACCCTGCTGGCCGATCCGCGCATGGCGCTGGTGCAGACGCCTCACCATTTCTTCTCGCCGGACCCGTTCGAGCGCAACCTCAACACCTTCCGCAAGGTGCCCAACGAAGGCGAGCTGTTCTACGGCCTGCTGCAGGACGGCAACGATCTCTGGAACGCGACCTTCTTCTGCGGCTCCTGCGCGGTGATCCGCCGCACGGCGCTGGCCGAGATCGGCGGCATCGCCGTGGAAACCGTCACCGAGGACGCCCACACCGCGCTGCGCCTGCACCAGCGCGGCTGGAATTCTGCCTACATCAACATTCCGCAGGCCGCCGGCCTGGCCACCGAATCGCTGTCGGCGCACATCGGTCAGCGCATCCGCTGGGCGCGCGGCATGGCGCAGATCTTCCGGGTCGACAACCCGCTGCTGGCCAAGGGCCTGAGCCTCGGCCAGCGGCTCTGCTACACCAACGCGATGGCGCACTTCTTCTACGGCCTGCCGCGCCTCGTGTTCCTGACCAGCCCGATGGCCTTCCTGCTGCTGGGCGCGCAGATCATCAGGGCGGAAGCGCTGATGATCGTCGCCTACGCACTGCCGCATCTGGCGCTGGCGGTGATCGCCAACTCGCAGGTGCAGGGTCGCCACCGGCATTCCTGGTGGGCCGAGGTCTACGAGACCGTGCTGGCCACCTTCATCATCCTGCCGACCACGCTGGCGCTGATCAATCCGAAGCTCGGCAAGTTCAACGTGACCGCCAAGGGCGGCATCGTCGACCGCGACTACTTCGACGGCGACATCGCCAAGCCCTATTTCTTCCTGTATCTGCTGAACATGCTCGGCATCGCCGTCGGCATCGGCCGGCTGATCTTCGGCGACATGGAACTGACCCAGACCGTCTACCTGAACATGGCCTGGGCGACCTACAACCTGATCATCCTCGGCGCCGCCCTCTGCGTGGCCGGCGAGCGCAAGCAGCTGCGCCGCACGGTACGCGTGGAAGACGAACTGAAGGCGGCGGTGCGCCGTCCCGGCACCCGCAAGACGGTGCAGACCACCACCTTCGACATTTCCACCGGCGGCCTGGCGCTGCTGCCATCGCCGGAACTGGCCGATCTCGTGGTTGGCGACGCCATCGAGGTGTCGCTGGAATCGCCCGGCCGGCGGCTGTGGCTGCCGGGCACGGTTCGGCGCAGCGATCGCGAACTGCTGACCCTTGAATTCGACACGCTGAGCATCGCCCAGGAATCGAGCCTGACCCAGTCGCTGTTCGGGCGGGCCGATGCCTGGATGGACTGGCGTGACCGCGATGTCCGCGACAAACCCTTGAAAGCGATGGTGATGATTTTCCGTATTTCCCTGATGGGCTCGGGCAAGTTCTGGCGCTGGGTCGGCCGGCAGTCGATGCAGGCGCTGCGCATCGGCCGCACGGCACCGGCCCGTTCCGGCCACGGCCCGAGCGCCGCACTGCTGGCCGCTGCGCTGCTGTTCGGCCTCGGCGGCAGCGGCGACGCCCGGGCGCAGACGCCGGTCGAGGGCGCCGCCAAGACCGAATCGCTTGGCGTGCTCACCGCCAAGCCGGCCGCCGATCCGTATGCCGTCGCCGGCCGTGGCAACGCGGCCAAGGCCACGTCCGATCAGGCGGTGCACGAAACCACCCGCACGCTGAGCTTCGCCGACCTCGGCGTCGGCTTCCCGCTGCGCCTGACCACGGTGTTCGCGCAGGCCAGCGTGGCGATTCCGCTGCGCCGCGACCAGGTGGTCACCGCCGCGCGGCTGCGCCTGAAGTTCGCCCACTCGCCGTCGCTGGTCGGCCGCTTCTCGAGCATCGCCGCGCTGGTCAACGACGAAGTGGTCGACACCTTCCCGCTCGATCCGGCTACCGCCGCGCGCGGCGAGCGGGTGATCGACATCAACCCGGCGCTGTTCCTGGAGTTCAACCAGCTGCGCTTCGACGCGGCGATGCACTACGTCGATGTCGAGCGCGAGTGCGAGGACCCGACGCATACCAGCCTGTGGAGCCTGATTTCCAATCAGTCGACCATCGAGCTGACGCTGGCCTCGCTGCCGCAGCCGCCGAATCTGTCACGGCTGCCCCGGCCGTTCTTCGAGCCGAACGATCCGCGCCGCCTGCGGCTGCCGATGGTGTTCGCCTCGCGTCCGGGTGCCGACGGCATGACCGCCGCCGCGATCACCGCCAGCTGGTTCGGCGCGCTGGCCGACTACCGTGGCGCCGAGTTCCCGGTCAGCTACGGCAACGTGCTGCCGCGCGGCCACGCCGTGGTGCTGCGCAGCGGCCGCGAGTTCGAGGCACAGCTGGGCCCGGCGCCGGATGGCGTGCAGCTGCGCGTGGTCGCCCATCCGGACGATCCGGGCGCCAAGCTGCTGGTGCTCGAAGCCTCCGACGACGCCGGCCTGATCCGCGCCGCCCAGGCGCTGACGCTCGGCATGGCCTCGCTCGATGGCCCGTCGGTGACGGTCCAGGAGCTGAGCCTGCCGCCGCCGCCGCCGCGTGGCACCGCACCGCGCTGGCTCGATCCGGATCTGCCGGTGCGCCTCGGGCCGCTGGCCAGCGGCCCGACCAGCGTCCGCGGCCTGACCCCCGGCCCGATCAGCTACGACTTCCGGCTGCCGCCCGACATCTGGTTCTACGGCCAGGCCGGCGCCGAGCTGGACGTGCTGTACCGCTACGCGCCGATCACCGCCCAGGGCGCCACGCTGAGCACGCTGCTCAACGACGCCTTCATCGCCTCGAACACGCTGGCCCACGCCGGCGGCAACGGCGCCAGTACCGTCGATGCCCGGATCACGCCGGATCGCAGCCAGATCAGCATCCCGGCCGGCCGCCTCGTATCCAGCAACCGGCTGAGCTTCCAGTTCCAGTTCCGGCGCATCGCCGCGAAGCCCTGCGAATCGTTCCAGGCCGATGCCCTCGGCGGTTCGATCGACCCGGAATCGACGCTGCGCCTCGCCGCCCACGGCCGTCATGCCGAATGGCCGGACCTCGGCCGCTTCCAGAGCAGCGGCCTGCCGTTCTCGCTGCAGTCCGATTTCGGCGAGTCCGCGATCCTGCTGCCGGACAGCGCCGACGAGGACGCGCTGTCGGCGGCGCTGATGGTGGCCGGCCATTTCGGCCAGATCACCGGCGCCCCGGCGCTGCGCATCGCCGTCGACCACATCAGCAACGCCAGCCGGCACGCCGACCGCGAGCTGCTGCTGATCGGCCGGCAGCCGGAACTGGCGCTGCCGGAACGCTGGCTGGCCGATCTGCCGGTCGGCCTCGGCATCGACAACGTCAGCCTCAAGCCGCTGGCCGCGATCGACACCGTGCACGCCTGGGCGTCCGGCCGCGATCTCGACGGTGCCCGCAGCTATGCCGGCCGCATGCTGGCCGGCGGCGGCAAGGATCTGGGCATGATCATCGGCGCCCGCTCGCCGTTCGGCAGCGGCTCGGCCGTGTGGCTGACCGCCGGGCCCGGCGTGCCGCTGCTGGGCGTCGCCGAGGCGCTGATCGATCCGTCGCGCCGGCAGTTCATCGAAGGCGATGTCGCACTGCTGCGCGGCGACCGGGTCAGCGGCTACCAGCTCGGCGATCGCTGGGGCATCGGCCGCCTGCCGCTGCATCAGCAGTTCCGTGAATGGCTGAGCCGCCGGCCGTGGCTGATGACGCCGCTGGCGCTGCTGTTCGCCACCGTAGCGATGTTCCTGCTGCGCCAGTCCCTGCGCCGTCGCGCTGCCCGTCGCCTGAAAGGCGGCGCGGCATGAGCCCAGGATTGTCCCGCCGACGCCTGCTCGCAGCCGGCGCCGGCCTGATGCTCGGTGCGCCGCTGCTGGCCTCAGGCAGCGCCGCGCCGGCGCGCGCCTGGCCAGCCTGGGAGCAGTTCGCGGCCGGCTTCATCCGTGACGATGGCCGCGTCGTCGACTGGACCGATAACGCCCGCAGCACCTCCGAAGGCCAGTCCTACGCGCTGTTCTTCGCGCTGGTGGCCGGCGACCGGACACGCTTCGACCGTGTGCTCGGCTGGACCCGCGACAACCTCGCCGCCGGCAGTCTCCACCAGCATCTGCCGGCCTGGCACTGGGGCAAGACCGACACCGATACGGCGCCGCTCTGGGACGTGATCGATCCCAATTCGGCGTCCGACGCCGATCTGTGGATCGCCTACGTGCTGCTGCAGGCCGGCCGGCTGTGGCAGCGGCCGGCGCTGATCGCCGAAGCGCAGGCGCTGCTGGCACTGGTGGAGGCACAGGAACTGCGCCGCGCCAGCGCGCTGAGCCTGCTGCTGCCAGGCCCGCAGGGTTTCGAAAGCGAGGCCGGCCTGCGCCTGAATCCAAGCTATCTGCCGCCGTTCCTGCTGAAGAATCTCGCCACCGAACGGCCGCACGGGCCGTGGCAGGCGGTGCTCGACAGCCATCTGCGGCTGCTGCCCTCGCTAGCGCCCGGTGGCCGGATGCCGGACTGGTATCTGCTGACGCCGCGCGGACCGCGCCTCGATGTCGGCAGCGACGGCCGCGGCAGCTACGACGCGATCCGCAATTACCTGTGGGCCGGCATCGGCCCGGCGTCGATGCCGGAAGCGCGCGCCCAGCTGGCGGCGCTGAAGCCGTTCCTGGCGCTGCTGCGCGGCATCGGCCGGACGCCGGAAGTCTGGTATCCGGACGGCCGCGCGCCGACCGGCATCGGCCCGCCCGGCTTCGATGCCGCGCTGCTGCCGTTCCTGACCGCCTGCGGCGCCGACGATCTGGCCAGCGCCGCCCGCGCGCGGCTGGATCGCGCCCGGCTCGGCGATCTGCTGGGCTCGCCGGCCCGCTATTACGACCAGGTGCTCGCGCTGTTCGGCGAAGCCCACGACCAGAATCGCTATCGCTTCGGCCCGGACGGCCGACTGGAGTTGCCATGAAGCCGTCGCACCCGCCCCGCCGTGTCGCCCAGCGCGCCTGGCTCTATGCCGTGCCGATCCTGTTCGCGGCCGGCGGCAGCCTGCCGGTGCAGGCCCAGCCGGACCCGGCCGCGCTCGGCGCGCTGATCGAGCAGGGCCGCTACTGGGATGGTCGCGAGCAGTACGGCCGCGCCCGGGAAGCCTGGCAGCGCGTGGTCGACGCCGATCCCGGCAACGCCGAAGCGCTGAGCCGGCTGGTGGCACTGGCCGTGCGCCAGAACGACGATGCCGGTGCCCGCCGCTATCTCGACCGGCTGCGCAGCGCTGCGCCGAACAGCACCGCGCTGAAGCAGGCCGAAGCCCTGGTCGCCGGCACGGGCGGTGGGCCACGCGCCAAGAGCGACAGCAGTCCCGACGCCGCCGCGCTGACCCGCGCCCGCAACGCCGCCGCCGCGCAGGATTACGACGGCGCCGTGAAGGCCTATCGGGACGCCTTCGGCGGCGAGCCGAAGGGCGGCCCGAACGCGCTGGAGTACTACCAGACGCTGGGCGCCACCGAGAACGGCTGGGCGCCGGCGGAACGCTGGATGCGCGACAACGCCGCCCGCAATCCGGGCGACGCCAATGCCGCGCTGGCCTTCGCCCAGCACCTGACCTACCGCGAAAAGACCCGCCGCGAAGGCATCGACCGGCTGATCGCGCTGCGCAGCCAGCCGGCCGTGGGCGCCAGCGCCCGCAAGTCCTGGCGGCAGGCGCTGATCTGGCTGGAGCCGCGTGCGGCCGACGCGCCGCGCTACCGCAACTGGCTGGACAGCGAGCCGGACGACGCCGAGGTCAAGGCCAAGCTCGCCAGCCTGGCCAATGCCCAGCGCGCGGAGGCCAACGCGGCCTACGGCGCCAAGGTCAAGCAGCTGTTCGGCACTGCCGAAGGCGGCGATCTGGCCGGCGCCGAAGCCGGCTTCAACGACATCCTCAAGAGCAGCCCGAACAACGCCGATGCGCTCGGCGGCCTCGGCGTCGTGCGGCTGCGCCAGCAGCGCTACGACGATGCCCGCGACTACCTGGAACGCGCCCGCGCCGCTTCGCCGGCCACCGCCGGCCGCTGGCGCGAAGCGCTGCTGGCCGCCACCTTCTGGTCGCGCATCCAGGGCGCCGAGAAACTGCGGCTGGCCGGCAACTATCCGGCCGCCGACAGCGCCTACAGCGCCGCCTTTGCCGCCGCGCCGTCGGAAGTGCCGGACACCATCCGTCTCGCCCACGCCGACGTGCTGCTGAACCGCGGCAAGGACAAGGACGCCGAAGCGATTGCCCGCGACGCGCTGCGCCGCAACGACAACAACGCCGACGCCATCGCCGTGCTGCTGACCGTGCTGAGCCGCAGCGGTCGCGATGCCGAGGCGCTGGCGCTGTCGCGCAAGGCCCCGGCAACGCTGCGGCCGCAGGTCGAGGCGCTGCGCGGCGAGCAGCTGCGCCGGCGCGCCAAGCAGGCCCGCGAGGCCGGCGATCTGGCGCAGAGCGAGCGCCTGCTCAACGATGCGCTGATCGAGCAGCCGACCAATCCCTGGGTGCGGCTGGACCTGTCCGAGGTCTACCGCAAGCAGGGCCGGCGCGCCGAGGCCGCGACCCTGCTCGATGGCCTGGCCGCCACCCACGGCCGCAGCAAGGACGTGCGGCTGGCGCAGGCCTACTTCGCCGCCGAACAGCAGGACTGGGCCGGCGTGCTGAACCGCCTGGAAACCTTCAGCGAAGACGAGCGCAGCCAGGAGGCCATCGCGCTGCAGCGCCGCGCCTGGGTGCAGTACCAGCTGGAGCGCTCGCGGATCGCGCTGCGCCGGGGCCGCCCCGGTGATGCCCACCGCATCCTCACCGAAACCGATGTCGCCGCCGAAGGCGATCCGGAACTGCTGGCGGCGCTGGCCAACGGCTGGGCCGACCTGAAAGATCCGGCGCGCGCGGTCGCCTACATGCGCCGGGCAATGGGCGACGGCCGGACCGCCACGCCGGCACTGCGCGCGCAGTACGCGGCGCTGCTGCTGAGCGCCGGCCAGGACGCCGAATTCGAAGTGGTGGCCGAGGACCTGGCCCGCCGCAAGGACATCGACCCGGCCGGTCAGGCCGCGCTCGACGAGCTGGTGATCGGCTATCGGATCAAGCTCGCCGACCGCGCGCGCAGCGACAAGCGCTATCCGGAAGCCTACGTGCAGCTGCGCGATGCGGTGGCCCGCTACCCGTCGAACGTGCAGGTGCAGATGGCGCTGGCCCGGTTGCTGACCGATGCCCGCGACATCGACGCCGCCGCGTCGATCTACTCAAGCCTTGCCAAGCGTGCGCCGGACGATGCCGACATCCGTCTCGGCCTCGTCGACACCCTGCTGGCCGGCGGCCGGCTGCCCGATGCGCAGCGGGAAATCGACCGCGGCCTGAGCGTCGACGCCGGCAATCCGCGCTGGCTGCGTGCCTCCGCGCGACTGGCCGAGCAGCAGGGCCGCAAGGGCGCGGCGCTGAAGGCCTACCAGCGCGCCGAAGCGCTGGAGCGCGACGCACCGCAGGACCAGCCGGCGCCGCAGCTGGCCTGGATCGATCCGCGCCAGCCGGAACTGGCGCTGCCGGCGCCGGTGGCGCAGATGCTGGCGGCAACCACGCCGGACGCCCCCGGACCACTGTCGCCGCGCGCCACCGGGCTGGCCAGCGCGCCGTCGGTGCAGGCAGCAGTGACGCCGCCGCAGCCGGGCCTCGGCCTGCGCGCCAGCAACACGCTGGGCAGCGGCGATCCGCTGGCTGCCTGGCAGGCGGCGCAGGTGCAGCAGCCGGTCTGGCTGAAGCTGGGCGAGTCGACCGCGCCGAAGACCGATGCCAATGCCACGGCCGTCGCGGCCGGCCGCTATCCGGTCGAGCCGGGGCCGGTCAGCCGGCTGGAATCGGCGACCAGCGGCTGGGTCGGCGGCGAAACGGCGATCCGCTCGCGCAGGGGCGAAGGCGGCCTGTCGCAACTGTTCGACATCGAGACGCCGGTGACCCTGAATCTCGACGAGACCCGCTTCGGCCAGGTGTCGGTCTCAGCCTCGCCGGTCTATCTCGATGCCGGCACCGCCAGCGGCCGCCGGCTGCTGCGGGTCGGCACCGGCGCGCTGGTCGGCAACACCAGCACGGGCACCGGCACCCGCGATGCCGGCGGCGTCGCCTTCGGGCTCGGCTACAAGCTCGGCGACTTCAAGGCCGACATCGGCGTGTCGCCGATCGGCTTCGAAGTCGAGCGGCTGGTCGGCGGCATTTCCTGGCGCTACAACCCGGATGAATGGCGGCTGGGCGCGGAAGTGTCGCGGCGCGCCGTTGCGGAAAGCCTGCTCGCCTACGCCGGCGCCAAGGACCCGCTGCTCGGCAAGACCTACGGCGGCGTGTCGCGCACCGGCGGCCGGGTCGACGTGGCCTGGGATTCCGGCGCGTTCGGCCTGTACGGCTACGGCGGCTTCTACAGCTACGACGGCCGCAACGTCGAGACCAATGCCTCGGTGCTCGGCGGCGCCGGCGCCTTCGGGCGCACGGCGCTGGCTCCGAACCACGGTCTGACCTACGGCCTGAACCTGACCGTGTTCGGCTTCGATGACAACCGCCGCTTCTACACCTTCGGCCACGGCGGCTACTTCAGCCCGCAGATCTTCACGGCAGTGACGGTGCCGGTGCAGTGGGCCGGCATCAGCGGCGCGCTGAGCTGGAACCTCAGCGCTGCGGTCGGCGTGCAGAGCTTCCGCGAGGACGGCGCGGCCTACTACCCGGGCTTCGACGGCCTGCAGACGGAGCTGGAGCGCGTCGCGGCGCTGAACCCGCAGCTGGAGCTGAGCACCGGCTATGCGTCCCAGCGCAGCACCGGCCTGGGCTACACCGCGAAGGCGCTCAGCGAATACCGGGTGGCGCCGAGGCTGACGGTCGGCGGCCTGTTCTCGATCGACAACGCCCGCAACTTCCGCGAACTGCAGGCGCATGGCTACCTGCGCTGGTACTTCTCGGCCCAGCCGCCGGAAGCGACCGACCCGGCCCCGATCCTGCCGTTCTACCAGTACTGACGCCATGACCACGCGCTTTCCGAAGTCACCCGTCCACCGCCACCGCTGGCTGCTGGCGGCCGCGCTGGCAGCGCTGCCGACGGTCCTGCACGCCGCTGCCGATGCACCGGCCCCGCTGCTCGGCGCCAGCCCCGGCAGCGCCGAGCTGATGCTGAAGACGCTGGAGGACCGGCTCGGCGGCAATCCGTTCGATCCGGTGTCGATGAACAATCTGGCGATCGTGCGGCTGGCCGAGAACAACCCGTACGCCGCCGCCGAACTGCTGGGTCGCGCCTACCAGCTGGCCGCCGACAACCCGGTGATCGCCGACAACCACGCCCGGCTGGACGCCTGGATCGAGGCGCGGGCCAAGGCCGCCCGCAAGAAGGGCGACCCGGTCGAAGACCCCAGCCTGCCGTTCCCACCCGAGCCGCCGGCGCTGTGGCGCTCGCGCTGATGCCGATTCCGAGACTGCCGATGAAGTCAAGCACCCTGCTGCTGCCGCTGTTCCCCCTGCTCGCCGCGACTGCCGGCGGCTGCACGTCCCAGGTCGACGACATCGAGACGCCCGATCTGACCTCGCCGGCGGCGCTGCCGATCGGCATCTTCGTCGGCCGCACGACCTTCCAGTCGTCGCCGGTGACGGTGATCAGCACCGCGCTGGTCGAGCCGAACGGCCGCATGGTGGTGGTCGGCGACCGCGCCGAATACCTTGCGTCCGGCATCTACAGCACGGCCGGCCGCGGCTTCAACGCGCAGCTGCGCTTCCACCTGCCGAACCTGCGCAACGAGGACGGCGCGCCGCTGGTGGCGCCGAGCAGCGCCGACTTCATCGGCACTTACAACCCGCAGGTCGATTTCACCGGCACCTTCGTGCGCAGCGACGGCGAAAACGGCTCGATGAACTTCATCTACGACGCGCAGACCGAAGTGGTGCCGGACCTGCGCACGCTGGTCGGCACCTGGTCGAACGCCGATGCCTTCGGCGATTCCAGCATCAGCTTCACCTTCGTCAACGGCGGTGGCTTCAGCGGCCTGGATTCGGCCGGCTGCCGCTATACCGACGCCGAGGCGCAGATCATCAACGGCCGCTACAACCTGTACCGGGTGCAGTTCTCGCGGACCTGCATCGGCGAGCCGGCGGCCACCCTGTTCGCCGGCCTGATGACCGTGGTGTCGCGCACCGAGGCCGGCCGCACCACCAACCAGATGATCCTGACCGGCTCCAACAGCACGGCCGCCGTCAGCTTCCAGCTGACCGAAGCGCGCTGAGGATCGCTGCCTGCCGCGAGCGGGCGCGCCGGCCGCGCTAGCCCGCTGCCCGGAAGTCGGCGTCGCGCTGCTCGGCCTTCCGGTAGACCGGATGGTCGTGTTCCATGTCGCGGCGGATCACCGGCATCGCTTCGGCGAACAGTGCGCCGGCTTCGGCGCGGCGATCGAGCATGGCCAGGACGTGCGCGAGCCGGGACCGGGCCACGGCGAGATCGACGGCCGACGTCTGGTTGTAGGTCTGCTGCTCGACGATCGCCGCGCGGGCATCGGCTTCCGCTTCCGCCCAGCGTCGGGCGCTGATCTGGGCCTCGACGATGGCATCGGCCACCGCACAGGAATAGGCCAGTTCGCCCTGGGCCTTGCGGGTCGGGACCAGCAGGCCGCGCAGTTCCGCGAGCGCGGCGTCGGCCTCGCGCCGGTCCCCCGCCTGTTCGGCGTCCTCGGCGCGGAACACCGCGATCGCGCGTCGCGTCGCCAGCGTCTCGTCGGCCTCCGCGCCGAGCACGGCGACCGACCGCCGCAGCGCTTCGGCGTAGGTCGTCCGCGAGGCCTCGATGCGCCCGAGCTTGCGTTGCAGCCAGGCCATCGTCCGCAGCAGATCGGCCGCCGCGTCGGGACTGCGGCTGCGGCCATGATCGAGATACGGCAGCACCGATTCGGCGATCGCCAGCGCCTCGCCGTGACGGCCCACGTTGGCGAGCTGCGCCAGGTATTCGGCGCTGACGTCCAGCAGCAGCGGATCGTCGGCCGGCAGACGGGCGGCCAGTTCGCGATGCAGCGGCTCGAGAATCGCCAGTGCCTGACGGGGTCGCGAGGAAAAGCCGTGCACGCGAGCCCGCGCCAGCCGCGAGCGGGCCAGCACGTTCCAGCGCTCCGGATCTTCACTGCGCGCGGCCAGCGCTTCGGCGCGATCGAAATGCAGGCTGAACTCGGGCACATCACGGATCGACAGGTTCTTGCCGAGGATCACGTGCGCCAGCGCCGTCTCCAGCAGTGCCGCATCGCCCTGCGCCTCGAGCACCGCGATGGCGCGGCGCAGCTGGTCTTCGGCATCGGCGTCGTTGCCGATCAGGTGCCAGGCATTGCCGAGCGCGGTGCGCACCGCGCCCTCCTGCAGCGGCTGGTCGGCGAAGCGCTCGGACACCCGACCCTGCGCGCGTTTCAGCACATCGAGCATCGTCGGATCGGGCTTGCCGGCCACCTGCGGCGCGGCGGCGGCCAGGATGTCGCGCTGCAGGAATTCGTTGACGGCCACCGCCAGCGCCTGATGGCGGCGCGCCTCGTCCAGCGCGCGGCTGAGTTTCCAGCCAAGCAGCCCGAGGCCGATCAGGCCGGCCACCAGCGAGGCGCCGATCCCGAGCAGCAGCGGCCTGCGCAGGCGATGCCGTTCCAGTTCGCGCTGCAGTGCCGCCGCCCGCTGACCATCGGCCAGCTCGTCACGCCGCCGCTGGCGCCGGCTGTCGAGCGTGCGGAGCCGGCTGGCCAGTGCTGCGGCATCGCCGAGCCGGCGCTGCGGATCGCCGGCCGCGCACAGCGCGATGTCCTCGCGCAGCAGTTCGTCGTCGATACCCTGCTCCCAACCGGCCGACAGCGGCCGGCGAAAATCGCCGACCACGCACTGGTACAGCAGGATGCCCAGCGCGTAGATGTCGGCGCGCTCGCTGGCCGGCTGGCCGGCGAGCACCTCCGGGGCCATGTACAGCGGCGTGCCAGTGGAGCTGTCCGCCGCGCTGTCCGTCGTCGCAGCCGGCGCGCCGGCCCAGGTCATCGCATACCGGCGCAGCCGTTCCTGATCGAGGATCGTCGCGCTGCCGAAATCAGCCAGGCGGATCCGCGGGCCCTGCGCGTCGGTGGTGTCGACCAGCACGTTGGCCGGCTTCAGATCCTTGTGCAGCACGCCGGCCCCGTGGGCGATCGCCAGCGCCTCGGCGCACTGCGCTACCAGATCGAGCCGCCGTTCGATCGTCAGCGCCGCGAGCCCACCCTGCCGCTGCGCCCAGTCCGGCAGGCTGCCGCCATCGATCAACGGACTGGCGACAAAAGCGGGCAGCGTGCGGAACTGGTGGTCGAGGAGCGGCACGAAGCCGCCGGCGGCGGTAGCGTCACTGACATCCTGCAGCAGGCGGAAGATCGCCACTTCCCGCTTCAGCGCCGTCACCGCGTGCAGGTCCGAGGCGAACTTGAAGACCCGGACGGCACCGGCACTGTCCTTGGCAAGCCAGACATCCGCCTGGCCACCGGCGCCGAGCGGCTCGACCAGCCGCCAGTCCGGGCGCTCCGGCGGGTGGTCGCCGACGCGGAGGTGCAGACGCGACGGCCGCTCCGGGATCGGTCCTTCGAAACTCACCGGCCCGACCAGCCGATAGCCATAGCCCTTGACGGTCTGGACGGCCGCGCCGTCGGCACCCAGGCTGCTGCGCAGGCGGCTGATGGTCGTCAGCAGCGCTGCTTCCGACAGGATGCGGCGCGGCCAGCAGCTTTCGGCGAGTTCGTCCTTGGTGACCAGTTCGCCGGCATGCCGCAGCAACTCTGCGAGCACGCGCAAGGCTTTCTGTCCCGGCTCCGCCGGTTCGCCGCGCACCGTCAGCAGCCACTGGCGCTCATCGAAGCGCACGTCGCCGAAACGCCACAGGCCGGCGAGCGCACCGGCGGCAGTCGGCACGTCGATGCGAGGTTCGGAATCCCGGGGACCGGTGTCTGACAAGGGCAGGACCGCTCGGTGGCAGCAGAGGCGCCGAACTCTACGCCCGGTCAGTTTTCGCGGAAAGCGGGACAGGCATCCGGTATCCGCAGGCCATGAAACGCATCGGCGAGCGTTGCAACTTGCCGCCGGTCCGTCACGGCAACCGGGGGTCAGCCACCGCTTCGGCCTGCGCGTGCGCCCACCAGTCGCCCGTCGGCATCCGTGCTTTCCGCCCCGGAGCCGGACCGGCAATGAAAGAAAATCATTGAATAATCAGTATTTTGTATGAAGAAGAACATTTGTAATGTTGGCGCAAGGTGTGTCGCCCCGGCTTTTGGCAGTGTCCGCGCACGACAAAAACGACTGAAGGGAGCTGCAGATGGCCGTCACTCAAAGCTGGGCGGGTGCGTTGACCCAAGCCGATCGTTCACCCGCCACGGCGCTTGATGGCAGCGACGGGCGACGGCGAGGCCTCACCGGAATCGCCGCTGTCGGGCTGCTGCTGGCCGCCATCGCCATGCCGAGCCAGGCCGCGACGATCGCAGTCGACAACGACGGCTGCACGCTGATCGAAGCGATCGGCAACGCCAACAGCGACAGCGATGGCGGCGGCAATGGCTGCGCCGCCGGCAGCGGCGCCGACACCATCACCCTGCCCGCCGCCAGCACGATCACGCTGACCAGTCCGGCCGCAGCCAACACCGTGTTCGGCCTGCCGCCGATCACCAGCACGATCACCCTGAAGGGCAACGGATCAACGGTGCAGCGCGCCGCCAATGCCACCGCGCCGTTTCGTCTGTTCACGATCGAAGGCACCGGCAACCTGACGGTAGAGCGACTCCTGATGACGGGCGGACAGATTGACAGCAACGGCCAGAACGGCGGCTGCATCCGAATCAATGCCGGCGGCCGGCTGTCGATGACCGACTCCACGGTCAGCGGCTGCCTTGCGTTCTCTTCGGGCGGCGGCCTGCTGAACCTTGGCACGCTGCAACTGCTGCGCTCGGCAGTCATCAACAACGCGGTTGTCACGGGGTCCGGGGCGGGCATCGCCAACGGGCTATTGAATAACGCCGGAGCCGTGACCTTCTTGACCGCCAGCACCGTGTCCGGCAACACAATAACCTTAACCAATGGAGGGTTGGGGGCGGGTGTCAGCGCCAATGGCGGGACCGTCAACATCACCGACAGCACGGTGACCGGCAATGTGTCGAACAGCACGGGCGGTGGCGGCGGGCTGCGTAGCACCAACAGTGGCCGCTTTACCGTGACCCGCAGCATCATCTCCGGAAATCGAGCACCGCTACTGCCGGGCAGTGCAGAGCTAAGGGCTTTTGGCACTTCCGCTGACGCCTTCACGCTCAACGGCTACAACCTGATCGGCGACAACGGCCAGGCCAATTCGGACGTCACGCTGGGCGCCACGGACCGGGTTTCGAGCCAGGACATCGGCAGCATCCTCGCGCCGCTGGCCGACAACGGCGGTCCCACGCCAACCCACATGCTGCAGCCCGGCAGCCCGGCGCTGAACGCCGTGGCAGCCGGCTGCCCGGCCAATGCCGTTGACCAGCGTGGCCAACTGCGCCCCGAGACCTCGGCCTGCGACATCGGTGCGGTGGAGTTGTCTGGCAGCTACGTGGTCAACACGCTGTCCGACGGCGACGACGGCTTCTGTGAGCCATCCCCGAACGACTGCAAGCTGCGCGAAGCGATCAATGCCGCCAATGCCACCATCGGCATCCCGGACAGCATCCGCTTCAGCATCCCCGGCGGCGGCGTCATCTCGCTGAACAGCGCGCTGCCGGAGATCACGGCGGCCGGTGGCCCGCTGCAGATCGACGGCCCCACGGACCCCGCCCAGGCCATCGTCCTTGACGGCCGCAGTGCCGTGCGCCTGATGAGCAGCGCAGCAGGCTCGAACCTGACACTGAACCACCTGAGCTTGCGCAACGGCAACGCGGGTGAGGCCAGTTCGGGAAATGGAAACAACGGCGGTGCCATTCGGGCCGGTGGCGCGCTGACGCTGAACTTCTGCACCTTGACCGGCAACGTGGCCGGTGAGGCCTTTACCGGTAAGACCGCCGGATCGGGCGGCGCCATCGATGCGGACGGACCGCTGACGATCACCCGCAGCACGCTGACCGGAAACGCCGGCGGTCTCGTCATCAACGGCATTGGCGGCCACGGCGGGGCCATCGCCGCGCGTGGCACGACCCTGATCGTCGACAGCCTGCTGTCCGGCAATGCGGCGTCGAAGCCGAACCTAGGCCCGGGTGGCGACGGCGGTGCGATCTTCGCAACCGGCGCGCTGACGATCACCGGCAGCACGCTGTCGGGCAACCGCGCCGGCGACGGCTGGAACAATCGTGGCGGCAATGGCGGCGCCATCCACGCGACCGGTACCACCGTGATCGTCAACAGCACCCTGACCGCCAACACAGTCGGCGCCAGCCAGAACGACACCGCTGGCAGCGGCGGTGCCATTTCGACCAGCGGCGCGCTGACGCTGATCAACACCACGGTCCACGGCAACGCGCTGGGCACCGGCCGCGCACCAGCGACCCCCGGCACCGCCACCGCGATCCGCGCCACCGGTGCGGCACCGGCGTTGGTCAACTCGATCGTCAGCGGCGATGCCGGCCTCTGCTCGGGCTTCCCGTCGTCCGCCACCGGCCGCAACAACCTGGCCACCGATGCCAGCTGCGGCAACGGCGATCTGCTCGTTGGCGGCGCACCGGTGACGGTGGCGGCGCTCAGTCTCGGCATGCTGGCCAGCAACGGCGGGCCGACACCGACACTGACTCTGCAGAGCGGCAGCGTGGCCATCGATGCCGGCTCCGACGCCGACTGCGCAGCCGACCCGGTCAACGGGGTCGACCAGCGCGGCGTGGCCCGCCCGCAGGGCACGCGCTGCGACGTCGGTGCCGTGGAAGCGACGCTGACCAACGTATCGGTATCGAAAACGGCGTCCAGCAGCACGGCCACGGTCGGCGATGCGGTCCGCTTCACGCTGACGGTGCGCAATCGCCACAGCCAGCCGGTCAGCAGCGTGCAGCTCCGCGATGCCGTGCCCAGCGCCTTCGCGATCACCGCCGTGACACCGGGCAGCGCCCAGTGCACCACGTCCGGCAACACCGTGAGCTGCATGCTGCCGACGCTGGCCGCCAATGACACGGCCACGGTCACCATCGACACCACGGCCCTGACCGCAGGCGAAGTCATCAACACCGCCACCGTGACCGGCGGCAGCAGCGCTGATACCGACCTGCGCGACAACAGCAGCGCCGCAACGGTGACCATCGCCGAGCCGGACACGACGCCGGACGCCTTCAGCTTCGCAAGCATCGGCAGCGTGCCGCGCGACAGCACGCAGACCTCGGCCAGCGCGACGATCAGCGGCCTGGGTGCAGCGGCCGCGATCTCGGTCAGTGACGGCAGCGAATACGCGATCGGCTGCGCCGATGGCGCGTTCACCAGCAGCGACGGAACGATCAGCAACGGCCAGACCGTCTGCATGCGTCATACGGCTGCCAGCGCCTTCGCCACCGATACGGTGACGACGCTGACCATCGGCGGCGTCGCGGCGACCTTCACCAGCACCACCGAGGCGCGCGACATCACGCCGGATGCCGTGACCTTCAACGACGTGCCGGGCACGGTGGAGCCGGGCAGCACGCAGCGCAGCAGTCCGGTCGTGATCGGCGGCGTCAATGACGACACGCCGTTCACGGTGACCGGCGGCCGGGCCAGCACCAGTGGCCTGCCCTGCGATCCGCTATTCGGTGAAACCAGCGGCACCGTGCGCAATGGCGACACGATCGCCGTCTGCCATGTCGCCGGTGCGTTCGGCGATGTCACGACCACGACCCTGACCCTGGGCGCCGACGGCGTGCTGAGCGGCAGCACGGCGAGCTTCGGCAGCACGACACGCGACGCGGTCGTCGTGCCGGATGCCTTCTCATTCGGCAGCATCACCGGCGTCGAGCGCGACAGCCAGCGGACCAGCACGTCGATCACGATCACCGGCATCGAAGCGGCCGTGACGGTCAGCGTCGACATTGGCGAAGTGTCGATCAACGGCGGCGCGTTCGGCAGCGGCGGCACGATCGAGCCGGGCCAGACGGTGCAGGTGCGGCATACGGCGTCGAGCAGCTTCGCCAGCACGGTCACGTCGACCGTCACCATCGGCGACGTGGCCGGTACTTTCAGCAGCACCACGCGCGCGGCGGTCGTCGTCCCGAATGCGTTCTCGTTCGGCAGCCGCACGAATGTCGAGCGCGGCAGCGTGCAGACCAGCGAAGCCGTTGCGATCACCGGCCTGGAAGCGCCGGCCACGGTCAGCGTCGATATCGGTCAGGTGTCGATCAACGGCGGGGCCTTCGGCAGCGGCGGCACGATCGAACCCGGCCAGACGGTGCAGGTGCGGCACACCGCTTCGGCCAGCTTCGCCGGTACGGTCACGTCGACCGTCACCATCGGCGGCGTGGCCGGTACCTTCACCAGCACCACCTCGGCCGAGGCGAGCGCTCCGGCCGTTTCGCTGGACATGAACGACGTGGATTTCGGGCGCGGCTATCTGATCCGCTTCCGGGAAATCACGCTCAACACCAGTGAAACGCAGGTGGTGACGCTGACCAACCCCGGCAACGCGCCGCTTGTGATCAGCAGCATCACCACCACCGGCGATTTCCGGCACACCAGCACCTGCGGCAGCGCGGTGCCGGCCGCGGGCAGTTGCACGATCTCGATCGTGTTCAAGCCGACCCAGGTCGGCACCCGCACCGGCGAAACCCGCATCGTCAGCAATGCCGTGTCCAGCCCCGATCTGATCAGCCTCAACGGCGTCGGCAAGGGCCTGGTGCCGGCGATCAAGACCAATGCCAGCAGCTACAACTTCGGCAACGTCAAGGTGGGCGCCAGCAGCGCGGATCGTGCCCTCGTCATCACCAGCTCCGGCACCGGGCCGCTGGAGATCCGCTCGATCAGCGTCAGCGGCGATTACAGCGGCAGCCACAACTGCCCGCGCCTGCTCGATGCCGGCAAGAGCTGCACGCTGACCGGCCGCTTCAAGCCCAAGGCGAAGGGCGCACGACCCGGCACCATCACCATCAGCACCAGCGCGCCGGGCTCGCCGACGGTGATCACGCTGAGCGGCAACGGCACCTGAGCCGGACCTCCCTCAACCCCATGCCGGGCGGCGTGGGGTTGAGGGTGCCGGGGGATCGCTTGGATCAGATACGGACGCCGATCGCGCCCGGCCCGGACAGCCCCGGGGCGGCTGCTGCCCGGCGGACTGCAGCAGGTACTGCAGTTCCTCATCGCAGAATCCGGCCGCCTCGCGCGCCGCGCGGTTGATCGGCGGGCGGATGTTCATGCCCTGCTCGGCCAGCAGCCGGCGGGACGTGGCCAGCGGATCGACGCCGCGCTGCGCGCACAGCCAGGCATACCAGTGGCTGCCGATGCGGACGTGGCCGACTTCCTCGGCCAGGATCACGTCGAGGATCGCCACCGTGTCGGGATCGCCGATCTCGGTCAGCCGGCGGATGATGCCGGGCGTCACGTCCAGCCCGCGCGCTTCCAGCACTCTCGGCACGCAGCACATCCGGTCGAGCACGTCGTGGGCGGTCTTCTCGGCGGCCTCCCAGAGGCCGTTGTGGGCCGGCAGATCGCCGTAGTCGTAGCCGAGCGACTGCAGCCGCGCGCGCAGCATCGCGAAATGGCGCGCTTCGTCGCGGGCCACCGACAGCCAGTCGGCGTAGTAGTCGTCCGGCAGGCCGCGAAAGCGCCAGGCAGCGTCGAGCGCGAGGTTGATGGCGTTGAACTCGATGTGCGCGACCGCGTGGATCAGCGCCGCGCGGCCGGCCACCGTGCCCAGGCCGCGGGTCGGCACGTCACGCGGGCGGATCAGTTCCGGCCGCTCCGGGCGACCGGGCACGGCTGTGTCAGGCCAGAGCGGCGGCGGCAGCGCGCCGATGCCGGTGCAACCGGTGGCGTCGAGCGCCGCCACGGCGGCCACCTTCGCGGTCGGGTCACGGCGGCACAGGGCGCCATGGATCGCCTCGACCAGCGCAGCCGCAGCGGTCACGCGCAGGTCCATTCGAAGCGGCCGATCGCCGCCGATTCGAGCACGCAGTGATCGCCGGGCTTCAATTCGGCAACCCCTTTCGGCGTGCCGGTGAAGATCACGTCACCCGGCTCCAGCGCCCAGGTCTGGCTGAGGATGGCGATCTGCTGCGCCACGGGGAACAGCATTTCCGCCGTGCGGCCGTGCTGGCGCAGTTCGCCGTTGACGTGCAGCGTGAACTCCAGCGCCTGCAGGTCCTGTTCGAGGTAGGGCTTGAAATCGCCGATCGGGGCGGAGCCGTCGAAGGACTTCGACAGCTCCCAGGGCTTGCCCTTGTTCTTGAGCTGCGTCTGCAGGTCGCGCAGGGTCAGGTCGAGGCCGAGCGTGAGGCCGGCGACCGCGCCGAGCGCCTCGTCGACCGGAATGTCGGCCCCGCCGCCGGTCAACATCACCACCAGCTCGGCCTCGTGGTGCACACCACCGCGACCGCGCGGCAGCGGAATCGGGTCGCCAAGCGCCACGGCAGCGGAGGCCGGCTTCATGAACACCACGCATTCGCCGTCCGGCTTGTAGCCGAGGTGGGCGAGTTCGTCGATGTGTTCGGCGTAGTTCTTGCCGATACAGAAGATGCGGTTGATTTTCATGGCGGCTGCCGTCGTGGGGGCGTGCAGGAAACCCGATGCCGGCACGTCGCGCAAGTCGGCCCGGGGCCGTTCCTTCCGGCCTGCCGACGATTTCACGATACTGCGGCGGTCCGGGCGGCGGCAGCGCTGCCACACCTTCCCCATCGAACCCAGGAGCTTCCCAGGCATGACCTCGATCCCGCGCATCCCGTCCACCGCCCTGCGCCTGAGCACGGCCGGCCTGCTGGCCGTGGCTGCCCTGCTGTCACCGGCGGCCGGTGCCGACCAGGGCTTCTATCTCGGCGCCATCGGCGGCGTCACGCTGGACCCGGATCTCAAGATCCGCTTCACCGATGCCAGCGGCACGACACAGGCCGAGCGGGTGCCGTTCGAAGTGGGCGCGGCCGGCGCGGTGGTGGCCGGCTACACCTTCGCTGGCGGGCTGCGCCCGGAGCTGGAACTGGGCTACCGGCGTACCCGCTTCGATGGCGCCGACGGCCACCGGGCCGCGTCGCAGGCGATCGGCAGCCTGTACTACAACGTGTCGCGCAACGGCTATTTCTTCTACGTCGGCGGCGGTGGCGGCTACGCCAACGTGCGCCTGGACATCGGCGGCGATGTGCGGCGCGATGACGACGGGACGGCGGTCTACTCGCTGGGCAGCGGCTTCGGCCTGCCGGTCGGACGGCAGCTGATGGTCGGCGTCGACTACCGCTATGTCGGCGCTTTCGATCGCAGCCGCTACCAGTACACGGTCGACGGCGACGCCATCGATGCCACGTTCCGCTATCGCAGCCATACGGTGGGCCTGAGCCTGCGCTACAGCTTCGGCTCGGCGCTGGCCGACAGCCATCCGGCGGTCAGCGCACCGCGCGAGCCGGTGCAGGTGGTGCCGGTCGAACCCTGAGGCATCGGCCATCGGTTGCGCCTGCGCGGCGGCGACACGCCGTCCGCAGGTTCAGCGATCGGCGCAGTAGCCCCAGTCGCGCGCGGCCTGCGGGGCCACCGAACGGTTCCAGTCGACCCCCTGCGCCTGCAGCCGCTGGCCGGACTGCGTGACCACCGCGTTCCAGACCTGGTTCAGCCGGCCTTCGATGCCCAGTTCGACCTGCCAGTCGACCGCCGTGGTGCCGAAGTTCCGCACCACCACCGACGCGCAGTAACCGGCGCCCCAGTCCGAGGTCTGCTGCACGGTGACGCCCAGGGTCGGCGCCGCGCCACCGCCGGCATGGCCACCGGAACTGCCGCCACCGCCGCTGCCGGACGTGCCGCCGGTGGTGGTGCCGGTGCTCCCGCCGCCGGTGCTGCTGCGGCCGGCCCAGAAGCGGCGCAGCAGGTCCATCTTGTCGTTGCGCACGGTGCGCCAGTCGTCCCGCAGCACGCCGCCGGTGTCGCCGCTGTTCGGGTTCCAGCTCCAGTAGAAGCCGCTGTTGACGCGCTTGCCGATCAGGTAGTCGACCAGCGCGTTCTGCCAGGCCCGGTCGCGCGGATGGCCTTCGCCGTACTTGCCGCCGAACTCGCCGAGCACCACCGGCGCGTACGGAATCGCGAAACCCCAGTGCCGCTCCCAGATGGCCGCCATGTTGGCCGGGAAGTTGGCGGCCTCGTGGTAGCGCTGCACGTGCACGTCCGGCCCGTAGGTGTGCGGCGACAGCACCAGGCGGTTGGCTGGCACCGGCGACGGCGTGCAGGCGATCGGCGCCAGGTTCTCGCCCCAGAACACCGGCTCGCCGGAATTGCAGGACGTCTGGCCGGCGATGCCCTCGACGAAGATCAGCCAGTGCGGAGCCGCGCCCAGCACCTGGGTGGCGGCGCGGCCGGTGGCCTGGTTCCAGTCGGTGGCGGCATTGCGACTGCCCCAGGTCGCCGCGCCGTGCGGCTCGTTCTTCAGGTCGATGCCGATCACCCGGGGCCGGTTCCGGTAGCGGTTGGCGATGAAGCGGAGATCGGCCAGCCACTGCGCCTCGGGGTACGACGGCGTGTACCACAGCTCGGAAATCGCCTGGCAGTCCGGACGATGGTGATCGAGCAGCACGTACAGGCCCTGGCGATCGAGTTCGGCGATCACGGCATCGAGCACCGCCAGCGAGTTCTTGCCGGCCAGGTCCGGATTGAGGCTGTAGTCGATGCTGGTTGGCGTGATGCCGCGCACGGTGGTCGGGCACAGCGGCAGGCGCACGGCGTTGAAGCCGAGATCCTTCATCTGCTGGATCATCTGCCTCCAGTTGCGTGCCCACAGGCCGTGCACCGTGTGGTTGGTGGTTTCGAAGCCGAACCAGTTGATGCCCTTCAGCTGGATCACCCGGCCGGCGTCGTCGTAGATCTGCCGGCCACTGACCGAATAGGCCGCTGCCGGCAGGCTGCCCAGCGCGGCAGTCGCGGCCACCAGCAGCGCGGCCACGGCCGCCGTGAGCTTGCTCATGTTGTCCCCGGATGCATGGGTGTCGGGCGGCCAGACGGCCGCCTCGGTGGTGTCAGGAAGTTGTCGCAGCGACTCTGCCACGGCGCGCGCCGGCTTCGGCTGCGTGCGCGGCGCAGGCCGTGATCAGCTGCTCAGTGCCTGCGCGACAAACCGCTTCGGAACCCGGGTTTTCGGCACCGTGTCGAGAAACCAGCGGCGCACGTCGGTATCCAGGCCGATGCCGTGCATGTAGTTGTAGAGCGCCTTGTTGAGGCTGACGCCGAGGGCGTCGTGATCGACGCCGGTCGGGTCGGTGAAGTTGATGTCGTTGCGGGCGAAGCCTCCGTGCGGCAGCGGGTCCAGGGTCACGCCGTACGATGCAGGATCCAGGCCCACCGGCGAATGCACGGTGCAGGTGAAACGGTGGAAGTAGCCGGACTGCAGGCAGCCTTCCTCGAACAGCTGGCGCACGTATTCCAGCGCATCGACGGTGTCCTGCACGGTCTGCGTCGGGAAGCCGTACATCAGGTAAGCGTGGACCAGGATGCCGGCCTCGCTGAACGCCTGCGTGACCCGCGCCACCTGGGCCACCGACACGCCCTTCTTCATCAGCGCCAGCAGCCGGTCGGACGCCACTTCCAGCCCGCCGGAAATGGCGATGCAACCGCTGTCGGCGAGCAGCTGGCAGAGCGCTGGATTGAAGGATTTCTCGAAGCGGATGTTGCCCCACCAGGAAATCGACACGCCGCGCCGGATCAGCTCCTGGGCCAGCGCCTTCAGCACCTTCGGCGGCGCGGCTTCATCGACGAAGTGGAAGCCGGTCTGGCCGGTCTCGGCGATGATCGCCTCGATGCGATCGACCAGCACGGTGGCGCTGGCGGCGTCGTAGCGCGAGATGTAGTCGAGCGAGATGTCGCAGAAGCTGCACTGCTTCCAGTAGCAGCCGTGGGCGACGGTCAGCTTGTTCCAGCGGCCGTCGCTCCACAGCCGGTGCATCGGGTTCAGCATGTCGAGCAGCGACAGGTAGCGGCGGATCGGCAGCCCGTCCCAGGTCGGCGTGCCGACCTCGTTGAAGGCGATGTCCGGCTCGCCGCTGCCGTTTTCGTAGCGCACGGTGCCGGCTTCGTCGCGCCGGAACGTCCGGCACAACCTGTCGACGCCCCGGCCGCCGGCCAGATGATCGAGCAGCGCCAGCAGCGGCCGCTCGCCGGCATCGAGGGTCACGTAGTCGACGAAGTCGAACAGCCGGGGCTCGGCGAGCTGCCGCAGTTCGGTGTTGACGTAACCGCCGCCGAGCACGACGACGATGCCGGCGTCCTGCGCCTTGATCGTCTGCGCGATGCGCAGCGCGGCATAGACCGCGCCGGGAAACGGCACCGACAGCAGCACCACCTGCGGGCGATGCTGTTCGAGCGTCACCAGGGTGAGCTGATGCAGCGTGTCGTCGACCAGGTTGCGCGGCGCGGCCAGTGCCGCCGCCAGGCCATCGAAGCTCGGCTGGCTGGCGGCCAGCTTTTCGGCGTAGCGCACGAACTCGAAGCGCGAATCGACGGCATCGCGCAGCACGTCGGCGAGATCGTTCAGATACAGCGTCGCCAGATGGCGGGCCCGGTCGTGGATGCCGAGCGCACCGAAAGCCCAGGCCAGCGGGTCGCCGCCGTCGTCGTCGACATAGACATCGAGCGAGGCGAAGCGCGGGCCTTCCGGCAGGAAGCGGCGGGTGACGATGCGGCTGGCCAAGGTCGAATCCTGGCCCTGCAGGAAGGCGATCACCGGCGCGAGGGTCGCCGCATAACGGTCGTGCTGCGCGACGAACGAGGCGACCGGTTCGCTGTGCCGCGACGGCGGCAGCGCATCGACCACCGCCTTGATTGCCACCAGCCCGTCGCGGCTGAACAGTGCCAGCACCAGTTTCAGCGCCAGATCGTCCTGCACCGCATCGATGCCGCGGCTGCGCAGGAAGCCGGTCAGGTAGGCCGTCGACGGATACGGCGTATTCAGCTGCGTCATCGGCGGGATCAGCGACAGCACGCGCGGCGTTGCCATCGTGCTCATTGCATCACCCGCCATGAACGAATCTCGGACTCAGGCCGGGCCCTGCGCCAGCAGTGCGGCGACCGCCGGTTCCATCGCCAGCAGGCCGTGGGCGCGGCCGATGGCCAGCGCTTCGTCGGCCGGCACGCCCTTGATCCACGCGGCCCGCAGCGCAAACAGCGCGCCGACCCGGTTGTTGCTGGCGCAGTGGACGACCGTGCTGTCGTCGCCGGCCTCCGCCATCAGCGCATCGAAGGCCTTGACGTTGGCCAGGGTCAGATCCTGCGGGCCGGCGATCGGCAGGTTGGCGTACTGCATGCCGCAGGCCGACACCGTGGCCGATTCGTCGAACTCGCCCTGCTCGGCGCGCGGCCGCAGGTTGATGACGCGCTTGACGCCGGCGGCCTTAAGCTCGCCGAACTGCTCCGGGGCGACCGCACCGGCGGTCCAGATGGTGTCGGACGGGCGGCGTTCGTTGAACAGGGTCGGAGCAGTCATGACGGTCCTCGTGGGCAGATGGCGTGGGCCGAGAGTGTAAGCGGGCCGTTGCGCTGCCGGCAGCAAATCCTTTGCGTAACATCGCGGCGGGGACGTTTCCACAACAACAACGACAATCGCACCGTGATCGACGCCGCTGCCGAAAAAGCTGTCTACCGCAGGATCGACCTACGCATCGTGCCGGTGATCATGATCGCCTACGTGTTGGCCTTCCTCGATCGCATCAACGTCGGCTACGCGCAGCTGCAGATGAAGCAGTCGCTGGGCTTCTCCGATGCGGTCTACGGCGTCGGCGCCGGCATCTTCTTCATCAGCTACCTGCTCTGCGAACTGCCGAGCAACCTGTGGATGCAGAAGGTCGGCGCGCGGCTGACCTTCCTGCGCATCATGGTCCTCTGGGGGCTGACCTCGGCGGCGACGATGCTGGTCGTCGAGCCCTGGCAGTTCTACACGGTGCGGCTGCTGCTCGGCGTGTTCGAGGCCGGCTTCTTTCCCGGCGTGATCCTGTACCTGACCTGGTGGTACCCGAGCCACCGGCGCGGCCGGGTCACCGGCCTGTTCCTGTTCGGCATCCCGGTCACCGGCGTGCTCGGCGGGCCGCTGTCCGGGGCGATCCTGTCGGGCATGGACGGCGTGTACGGCTACGCCGGCTGGCAGTGGCTGTTCGTGCTCGAAGGCCTGCCGACGGCGCTGTTCGGGCTGGTCATCTACCGGCTGCTGTCGGACCGGCCGGCGGACGCGCCGTGGCTGTCCGCCTCCGAAAAGGTGCTGGTGCAGACCGTGCTCGACCGCGACCGCGCGCTGACCGGTTCGGAATCCGCCAGCGCCCCGGCCCACGGTCAGGACCACGGTCGCGCCAGCGCGATCGCCGCACTGCGCGATCCACGCACCTACGTGATGGGCGGCATCTACTTCTGCTGCGCCTGCTCGGTGTACACGTTCACCTTCTGGCTGCCGAGCCTGATCAAGGCGCTGGATGTCGGCTCGCTGGGCGCGGTCGGCCTGTGGAGCGCGTTGCCGTTCGCCGCTGGCGGCCTCGGCATCCTGCTGGTGTCCTGGTCCTCGGACCATTTCCTGGAGCGCCGTTGGCACGTCGCCACCACCTTGTTCCTCGGCACCAGCGCGCTCTATGCAACGACCCTGGTTGGTGGCGCCTTCTGGCCGACCATGCTGCTGCTGTGCGTGGCGGCGTTCTTCTCGTTCTCGTGCATCGTCTTCTGGGCGATCCCGCCGACCTACCTGAGCCGCGAAGCCGCTGCGGCCGGCATCGCCGTGATCAGCTCGATCGGCATCCTCGGCGGCTTCGTCAGCCCGTCGATCATCGGCTGGATGAAGACCGCCACCGGCAGCCTCGACGCCGGCCTGCTGCTGATGGCCGGCATCTCGATCACCGGCGGGCTGGCGACGCTGCTGCTGGTGCCGGCGCGCGCGGTACGGGCGCTGCGGACGGTCTAGCTGCGCAACCACGGCCCCTCGACGGCGTAGGTCACGCCGTCGACACCGGCCCGGCCGCTGCTGCCGCGCTGCGAGCTGAAGTAGAAGAAACGGCCGTCCGGCGAGAACGCCGGACCGGTCACTTCGGAACCCGCGTGGTCCGGCCCGAGCCGCACCAGTTCCTGGTAGCGGCCGTCGGGCGTGATCGCCACCGCCGACTGCTCGGCGGCCTGATCCTCGACGACGATCACGTCGCCGCCCGGCGTCATGACGATGTTGTCGACGCTGGTCAGCGGTGGCGTGGCGAACGCGAAATCGTCGTAGATCACTTCGACCGCCTGCGCTGCGATGTCCAGCGCCCAGACGCGGCGATCGCCCTTGGTGCTGAAGTAGACGATGCCGCGCTGCTGCCAGATGCCTTCGCCGCCGTTGAACGCGAAGCTGTCCGGCACCTGCCGGCGGGTCGGCGTGGCCAGCACGAGACCGCCGAGCAGCGGGTTCGGCGTCGGCACGTCCAGCCAGTCGACCGCGAAGCGGCCGCCCTGCCCCGGCGCGTTGACGACCGCCGCATCGGCCTGCACCCGCATCACCTGCAGGCGGCCGGCGCTGAGGTCGGCGCGGCCGCCAAGGTTCGGTGTGCTCGGCAGAAAGCGGTAGAAGCGGCCGTCCGGTTCGTCCTCGGTCAGATAGACCGTGTGGCTGGCCGGATCCACCGTCACCGCCTCGTGCTTGAAGGTGCCGAGCGCCGCCAGCCGGCGCGGTGGCTCGACGCCGTACGGATCGCATTCCCAGACCACGCCGGTATCGAATTCCTCGGCGCTGAACCAGGTGTTCCACGGCGACACGCCGCCGCCGCAGTTCAGCCGCGTCAGCAGCCCCGGCAGGATGTTGTAGGCGCGCACGATGCGGCCGTCGGCCGCGAATTCGATGGCATCGACGCCGCCAGTCAGGAACTCGCGGTTCGACACGTAGACCCAGCCGCCGCCGCTGCGCGGAAACACCGCGCCGCCGTCGGGATCGGTATGCCAGAGGAAATCGGTGCCGGGCACGAACTCGCCGGCGCGGCCGATCACGGTGGCGGTGAAGCCGGCGGGCAGCAGCAGGCCGTTGGCGTCCGGGTGGGTCGACAGCGGGCCGATGTCGCCGATGCGGCCGGCACCGGCCGGGTTGACGCCGGGCGCTGGCCCCGGCGACTCGTGACTGGCGTTGCCGGTGCAGCTGGCCAGCGCGCCGCCGACCGCAACCAGCCCCAGGCCGAGCAGGCCGCCGCGCAGCAGGCTGCGTCGATCGAGGCCGTCCGGAATCACCTGCCGATGCTCAGGGCTGGGCCGGCGCTGCCAGCGTTGACGGTGCGGATCGAAGTGCATGGGCGTGGATCGTGGAATTGTTCAATCGCGAATCGTAAGGTCGGCACTTGACTGCTGGATGACGCCGCCATGCCCCACCGTTACGCCGAGCTGATGTTCACCGCTGCCGTGCAGGCCCGCCAGGAACATTACGGCGCGCGTCACGACATGGCCCGTTATGAGGCCGACAACGCCGGCTTCGATCGGCTGGGCAGCAGCGAAGCGGCGTTCATCGCCAGCCGCGACAGCTTCTACCAGGCCACCGTCAGCGAAACCGGCTGGCCGTACGTGCAGCATCGCGGCGGACCGCCCGGCTTTCTCAAGGTGCTCGATGCGAAGCGGCTGGCCTACGCCGATTTTCGCGGCAACCGGCAGTACATCTCCGCCGGCAACCTGTCGGTCAATGATCGGGTGGCGCTGTTCCTGGTCGACTACCAGCACCGCCGCCGGCTGAAGATCCTCGGCCGCCTGCAGTCCAGCGAGGTCGCCGACGCCGATCCGGCGCTGGTCGCCGCGCTGCGGCCGTATCCGTACCGGGCGGCGATGGAGCGGATCACAGTGATCACCGTCGAAGCCTTCGACTGGAACTGCTCGCAGCACATCACGCCGCGCTACACCGAGGCGCAGGTTCACGCGACGGTGGCACCGCTGCTGGCGCGGATCGAAGCCCTGCAGGCCGAGGTGACGGCGCTGCAGGCCGCAGCGCGCGAACGCTGAGAACGGCTACGGGTTCGCCGGCATCGGCCCGGTGTGCTTCTGGGCGTCGACGCGATCACCGAACCAGTACAGGCCCCAGTGCAGATGCGGGCCGGTCACCCGGCCGGTGGCGCCGCTGAGGCCGATCGGCTGGCCCTGCTCGATGCGGTCACCGACCTTCACGTCGAGCCGCGACAGATGAACCATCACCGACTGCAGGCCGTGGCCGTGATCGATGAACACGGTGCCGCCGGTGAAGTAGAGATCCGGCTCGGCGAGGCTGATGACGCCGCCGGCCGGAGCGACGATCGGCGTACCGACCGGCACCGCGACATCGACGCCGTAGTGCGGCGATTTCGGCTTGCCATTGAGCACCCGCTGGCTGCCGAAGATGCCGCTGATGCGGCCGGTGGCCGGCCACACGAACGGCGTGGCGAAATCGCTGATCGCGGTGTCGCGGCTGCGCGCGGCGGCGATGACCTTCTGCTCGGCGGCGATCCGGTCCTGCACGTCCTGCGGCGGGTCGACGTATTTCGGCGCGATGCCGGTCAGCGGCTGCACGTCCCACTTGCGCCTGGCCACCTTGTGGCTTTCGCTGACCGGCTTGCCGCCGGGCGCGGTGATCGACAGCGCTACCGGCGATTTCGCATCTCGGTCGAGGCCGATCACGAACAGGCCCTCGGGCGACACGGTCAGCTTGCGGCCTTCGAAGCTCACCGCCGCACCCGGCGTGGTTTCGCCGACCAGCAGGCTGCCCTGCTCCCAGCTGCCGGCGCGCAGCACATAGGGCGCCGATGGCGCTGCGGCCTGCGCCAGCAGCGGCGCGGCCAGCAGCGCCAGCAGTGCGCGGCGGCGCATCAGGACGACTTCAGCTGCGCGAGTGCGTCGGCCAGCGGTAGCGTCTCCTGCCGCTCCGAGCCCAGCCGGCGCAGGGTCACGGTGCGCTCCTCGGCTTCCTTGCGGCCGACGACGACGATCACCGGCACCTTCTGCAGGGAATGCTCGCGGATCTTGTAGTTGATCTTTTCGTTGCGCAGATCGGTCTGCACGCGGACGTCGATCGCCGACAGCGCCGCCGCCACTTCGCTGGCATAGCCATCGGCGTCGGAGACAATCGGCGCGACCACGACCTGCACCGGCGCCAGCCAGTACGGCAGCGCACCGGCATGGTGTTCGATCAGGATGCCGATGAAGCGCTCCATCGAACCGACGATGGCCCGGTGCAGCATGATCGGCCGCTGACGCTGCGAGTGCTCGTCGACATAGGAGGCATCGAGGCGCTCCGGCATCATCGGGTCGTACTGGATGGTGCCGACCTGCCAGCTGCGGCCAATCGAATCCTTCAGGTGGTACTCGATCTTCGGGCCGTAGAACGCGCCTTCGCCGGGCAGTTCTTCCCAGGCCACACCAGCTGCCGTCAGCGCGGCGCGCAGTGCGCTTTCGGCGCGATCCCAGGCCTCGTCGCTGCCGAGCCGCTTGTCCGGCCGCAGCGCGAGCTTCACCGCGAGATCTGTGAAGCCGAAATCGCTGTAGACCTTCATCGCCTGGCGGTGGAACTGGGTGACTTCGCCTTCGACCTGGGCCTCGGTGCAGAAGATGTGGCCGTCGTCCTGGGTGAAGGCACGCACCCGCATGATCCCGTGCAGCGCGCCGCTGGGTTCGTTGCGGTGGCAGCCGCCGAACTCGGCGTAGCGGATCGGCAGGTCGCGGTAGCTGTGCAGGCCTGCGTTGTAGATCTGCACGTGGCCGGGGCAGTTCATCGGCTTGACCGCGTAGGTGCGCTTCTCGCTTTCCGTGAAGAACATGTTGTCCTGGTAGTTGTCCCAGTGACCGCTCTTCTTCCACAGGCTGACATCCATGATCTGCGGGCCGCGCACTTCCTGATAGCCGCCGGCCTTGTAGACGCCACGCACGTAACGCTCCACGGCCTGCCAGATCGCCCAGCCCTTCGGGTGCCAGAACACCATGCCCGGCGCTTCTTCCTGCTGGTGATAGAGGTCGAGCTGCTTGCCCAGCTTGCGGTGATCGCGCTTCTCGGCTTCCTCGACCATCTTCAGATGGGCTTCGAGATCGGCGTCGTTGGCGAACGCTAGCCCGTAGATCCGCTGTAACTGAGCATTGCTGGCATCGCCGCGCCAATAAGCACCCGACACCCGAGTGAGTCTGAAGGCTGTTCCAAGCTTGCCGGTCGACGGCAGATGCGGGCCAAGGCACATGTCGAGCCAGGCATCGCCCTGCTTGTAGATGGTCAGCTCCTCATCAGCCGCAATGCCATCACGGATCCATTCGGCCTTGAAGCGCTCGCCGGTCCGCTCGAAGTGGGCGACGGCCACTTCGTGCGACCAGACCTCGCGGACGATCGGCAGATCGCGCTTGACGATGTTGCGCATGCGCTGCTCGATGGTCGCCAGATCGGCGTCGGTGAACGGCACCTCGCGCGCGAAGTCGTAATAGAAGCCGTATTCGGTCGAAGGCCCGAAGGTGATCTGGGTGCCCGGGAACAGCTCCTGCACCGCCTGCGCCAGCACATGGGCGGCGTCGTGGCGGATCACTTCCAGCGCTTCCGGCTTGTCGCGGGTGACGATCTCGAAGGCGGCGTCGCGGTCGATCGGCCGCGTCAGATCCCACAGCTCACCGTTGACCCTGACCACCACGGCCTTCTTGGCCAGGCCGGGCGAGATGCCGGTGGCGATCGCCAGGCCGGTCGGCGGGGCATCGAACTGCTTGACGTTGCCGTCGGGGAAGGTAATGCGGATCGGAGCGGAGATGGACATGGCGGCTTCGGATGCGCCGCAGGGAGCGGCGTCAGGGACGCGGATTTTAGCCCGCCCCCGCCCCCTGCGCCTTCAGCCCGGCCGGCGCGGCATCGGCACGCCGTGGATCGATGGCTCAGCCGGCGCGACCACGCAGTCGCCCAGCTGCTGCAGCAGCCAGTCGCGGTCGAGATCGCGGCCGATCAGCACCAGCTGCGTGCGCTGCGGTTCGAACATCCGCCACGGCGTCGAGGAATGGGTCTGCAGCAGGCCCTGGACGCCCTGCAGGATGATCCGGCTGCGCAGGCCGTGGATCGCCAGCACGCCCTTGATCCGCCACAGCTGCTCGCCGTAACGCTGATCGATCGCCGCCAGCGCGGCTTTCAGGTCCGCGCCATCGAGTGGCGACTCGGCGGTGAACAGCACGCTGCCGACGCCGCGCGTGTGCTCGACGCGGTTGCTGTCGGTCAGCGCCGGCGCAAACACCACGCGGTCGAACTGGTAGCCGCGCAGCTGCAGCAGCTTGTCGAACATCTCGTCCCACGGCGCCGTAAGCAGATCGATCGCGGCGACCACGGCCACCGAATTGGCAGCACTGACCTTGGCGACCACCGCCTCGACCGCCGCTGCACTGTCGAGCAGATCGGTCTTGGTCACCAGCACCCGGTCGGCATAGGCCAGCTGCGCCTGCGCCTCGACCGATTCACCGAGCGAGCGCAGGCCGTTCAGGCCATCGAACAGGGTCACCACGCCATCGAGGAAGTAGCGCGCCTGCAGGGCCGTACCGGCCATGAAGGTGCGCACGATCGGGCCGGGATCGGCAAGCCCGGTCGGCTCGATCAGCACGTGGTCGAAGGCGATCTCGCCAGCCGCACGCCGGGCGGCCAGCTGTTCCAGCGCGTCGGCCAGATCGCCGCGCACCGTGCAGCAGACGCAGCCGTTGGTGAGCTGGACGATGGTTTCGCCGCCACCGTTGACCAGCAGGTCGGCATCGACATTGACGGCGCCGTACTCGTTCTCGATCACCGCGAAGCGCCGGCCATGCGCTTCGCGCAGCAGGCGGTTGACCAGCGTGGTCTTGCCGGCGCCGAGAAAGCCGGTCAGCACCGTTACCGGGATCGCCGCCGCACTCACCGGGCGCGGTCCTGGCGGCGTGCCGCGCGGCGGCTGACGCGGACGGAATGGGTCATCGATCGGCACTCCAGCGGTCGGGACGCCAGCATCGCGGCATCGCCACGCAAAATCACCTGCGGGCGGACGCTGCGGCTGCGCGCGCCCGGCCATCCCGCGAACGCCGCGCACGCGGCACACTCTGTTCGCCATGAACCCCGATGCCGCCCTGCTGGTGCTGATCAGCTGCCCGCCCGACGCCGCCGAAGCGCTGGCTGCTGCGCTGGTCGAGGCGCGGCTGGCGGCCTGCGTCAATGTGCTGCCCGGCCTGCGCTCGGTCTACCGCTGGCAGGATGCCGTCGAACGCGCCGACGAATCGCTGCTGATCGCCAAGACCACTGCCGCGCGCTACGCGGCGCTGGAGGCCGGCGTGCGCCAGCGCCATCCGTACGAACTTCCGGAGGTGGTGGCGGTCGATATCGCCGCTGGCCTGCCGGCCTACCTGCAGTGGCTGGTGGCAGCCGTCCGCTGAGCTGTCCCACACCCGTCCCCGAACGCCCGATGCCGCTGATCCGCCTGATCCTCCTGCTGTCGCTGCTCGGCACCAGCCTGGGCAGCCGCGCGCTCGATCTGAGCCGCAGGCCGCAGGGCGAGGCGGCGCTGCTGACCGCCGACCAGGCGTTCCAGCTGGTCGAGGCGCGGCGCGACCCGGGTGGCATCCACCTGAGCTGGCTGATCGCGCCCGGCTACTACCTGTACCGCCATCGCCTGGCCGTCGAGCCCGCCGATGGCGGCGCGGCGCTGCCGGCACTGCGCCTGCCGCCGGGCCAGCCCCGGCACGACGAACACTTCGGCGATGTCGAGACCTACACGACCACGCTCGACGCCGACCTGCCGTTCGCGGCCGGCCAGCGCGTGCCGACCCGGCTGCGGCTGCGCTGGCAAGGCTGCGCCGAAGCCGGCGTCTGCTACCCGCCAGTGACCCGCACCGTCGACATCGCGACTCCCTAGACTCCCTGCCGGCCCGCCCTCCTCGCCCCATGTCCTCCGCTCGTCCAAACCTGGCGATCATCGCCGCCTGCCTCGTTGCCCTTGCCGCCGGCGTTGCCGTGTTCCTGCTGCGGCCCGGCGCCCAGCCGGATGCCGATGACACCGCACAGGTCGGCAGCACGCCGGCCGGCGACAACGAACGCCTGCCGGCCGGGCTCAAGCTGGCGGAACTCGACGGCCGCGCGTTTTCGCTGGACGACTACCGGGGCAAGCTGCTGATCGTCAATTTCTGGGCCACCTGGTGTGCGCCCTGCCTGCACGAGATTCCGGTGCTGGTGCAGATGCAGGCGCGCTACGGCGCGAAGGGCCTGCAGATCATCGGTCCTGCGGTCGACGACATCGAGGACGCCCGCCGCGCCGCACCCGGCCTGCAGTTCAACTATCCGGTGGCGGTCGGCACGCCCGAAGACATCCTCGACCTGATGACCAAGCTCGGCAACGAACAGGGCGGCCTGCCGTTCTCGGTGGTGATCGCCGCCGACGGCCGGGTGCTGGAACGCCAGCTCGGGGAGTACAGCGAAGCCGAACTGGTGGCGCTGATCGAGAAAAACCTGCCGCGCTGAACGGCGCCTGCCACGGCCCTTCGGAACGGCCGCTTCCGAGGCCTGCTTTGCGCCGATCTGTCTCCAAACCCGACGGATCGGCAGCCATCTTCTGGCAATTTGATTTTCCGTTTGTACGCTGCCAAGGCTTCGGGCAGAATCCGGGTTCTTCTGTTGACGAGCGCGTCGTGTGAGTCGACTGCTGCTGCTGAACGGCCCCAACCTGAATCTGCTCGGCTCCCGCGAGCCGACGATCTATGGTGCTGCGACGCTGGCCGACGTCGAACAGTCGCTGACCGCGCAGGCGGCCACCCTGGGTCACCAGCTGGCCTGCTTCCAGAGCAATCACGAAGGCGCGCTGGTCGATCGCGTGCACGCCGCCCGGGCCGACGGCACCGCCTTCATCATCGCCAACTTCGGCGCCTACACGCATACCTCGATCGCCCTGCGCGACGCCCTGCTGGGCGTGGCGATTCCGTTCGTCGAAGTGCATCTGTCGAACGTGCACGCGCGCGACGCTTTCCGGCATCACTCGTACTTTTCCGACATCGCGCAGGGTGTGATTGTGGGGCTGGGCCCCATCGGTTACCAACTCGCGCTCACTGCCGTACACGCACGGCTGGCACCACACACGTAATGGGGAGCAGGAACACCATGGATTTGCGCAAGATCAAGACGCTGATCGACCTCGTCGAGGAATCGGGCATCGCCGAGCTGGAGGTCAAGGAAGGCGAGGAATCGGTGCGCATCTCGCGTTATCCGACCGGCGCGATGCAGGCGCCGCCGCAGTACTACGCTGCCGCGCCGCAGCCGCTGGCCGCGCCGGCCAGTGCACCGGCACCGGCTGCCGCCCCGGCCGCAGCCCCGGCGGCTGAAGCGCCTGCGGCAGCCCCGGCCGCTGCGCCGAAGGCCGCCGAGAACCGCCATGTGGTCAAGGCGCCGATGGTCGGCACCTTCTATCGCACGCCGTCGCCGGGTGCGAAGGCGTTCGTCGAAGTGGGCCAGACGGTCAAGGCCGGCCAGACGCTGTGCATCATCGAAGCGATGAAGATGCTCAACCAGATCGAGTCGGACAAGTCCGGCGTGGTCGTCGAGATCCTGGTCGACAACGAGAAGCCGGTGGAATTCGACCAGCCGATGTTCGTGATCGAGTAAGCGCGCCGCGCCATGTTCAACAAGATCCTGATCGCCAACCGAGGCGAAATCGCGCTGCGCATCCTGCGCGCCTGCCGAGAACTCGGCATCAAGACGGTGGCCGTGCACTCCACCGCCGACCGTGACTTAAAGCATGTCCGCCTGGCCGACGAGACCGTCTGCATCGGCGGTGCTGCGGCCACCGGCAGCTACCTGAACATGGCGGCGATCATTTCGGCCGCCGAAGTGACGCAGGCCGATGCCATCCACCCCGGTTACGGCTTTCTCTCCGAGAACGCCGACTTCGCGGAGTCGGTCGAGAAGAGCGGCTTCGTGTTCATCGGCCCGCGCTCGGAAACCATTCGCCTGATGGGCGGCAAGACCACCGCCAAGGCCGAGATGATCGCCGCCGGCGTGCCCTGCGTGCCCGGCTCCGACGGCATCCTGCCGGACGACGAGGCCGAGTGCCTGGCGATCGCCGAGAAGGTCGGCTACCCGGTGCTGATCAAGGCCGCCTTCGGTGGCGGCGGACGCGGCATGCATGTCGTGCGCAAGCCCGCCGACCTGATCGGCTCGATCAAGATCGCCCGCCAGGAAGCGCTGCAGGCATTCAAGGACGGCTCGGTGTTCCTCGAGAAGTATCTCGAAGTGCCGCGCCACATCGAGATCCAGGTGCTGGCCGACGAGCACGGCAATGCCGTGTTCCTCGGCGAACGCGACTGCTCGATGCAGCGCCGCAACCAGAAGGTCATCGAGGAAGCGACCGCGCCCGGCATCACGCCGGCGCAGCGCGCCGAGATCGGCAAGCTGTGCACCGATGCCTGCAAGCGCATCGGCTACCGCGGCGCCGGCACGATGGAGTTCCTGTACGAGAACGGCCGCTTCTACTTCATCGAGATGAACACCCGCATTCAGGTCGAGCATCCGGTGACAGAGATGATCACCGGCGTCGACCTGATCGCGCAGCAGATCCGCGTGGCGGCCGGCGAACCGCTGCCGTTCAAGCAGGAAGACATCCGCATCACCGGCCATGCGATCGAGTGCCGCATCAACGCCGAAGATCCGTTCAAGTTCACGCCGAGCCCGGGCGAGGTGAAGAAGTGGCACACGCCGGGCGGGCCCGGCGTGCGCATGGACAGCCACGTCTACGCCGGCTACCGCGTGCCGCCGAACTACGACTCGATGATCGGCAAGCTGATCGTCCACGGCCCGACGCGGGAAAGCGCGATCGCCCGCATGCGCACGGCGCTCGACGAGATGATCGTCGAAGGCATCGTCACCAACATCCCGCTGCAGCAGATGATCCTCAACGATCCGGTGTTCTGCGCTGGCACCCATCACATCCACTACCTGGCGTCGATGCTCGACAAGGCGGCGGGCGGCACCGGCGACGCACATTGAGCACATGGGTCGAGCTGGCCGTTGCCAGCCACCACCCGGAGTTCGCCGAGGAAATCCTGCTGGCCTGCGGCGCGCTGTCGGTGACCATGACAGACGCCGCCGATGTGCCGGTGCTCGAGCCGCTGCCGGGTGAAACGCCGCTGTGGCCGGCCACCATCACGCGTGGCCTGTTCAATGCCGGCACCGATCTGGTTACCGTGCGCGCCGCCCTTGCCGAGCAGTTGCCGGACGGCGACACGGCCGGCACCGAGCTGCTGACGGTCGAGGATCGCGACTGGGTGCGCGCCTGGCTCGATCATGCCGAAGCGATGCAGTTCGGCGAGCGGCTGTGGATCTGCCCGACCGGCTGCGAAGTGACCGCGCGAGACGCGGTGATCGTCCATCTCGATCCGGGTCTGGCTTTCGGCACCGGTACCCATCCGAGCACCTCGATGTGTCTCGACTGGCTGTCGCTGAACGCGATCGACCGCGCGGCCGTGCTCGACTACGGCTGCGGTTCCGGCGTACTGGCGATCGCGGCCCTGAAGCTGGGTGCAGCCTCGGCGCTGGCGATCGACATCGATCCGCAGGCGATCACCGCCACGCTCGACAACGCCGCCACCAACCAGGTGGCCGAAAGGATCCGCTGCGCCGGCATCGACCATCCGCCGCTGCCGCAGTTCGACCTCGTGCTGGCCAACATCCTGGCGCGGCCGCTGATCGAACTGGCACCGAAGCTGGCGGCCGCGACCCGCGCCGGCGGCCACATCGTGCTGGCCGGGCTGCTCGAACGGCAGGCCGAGGAAGTGCGCGCCGCCTACGCGCCGTGGTTCGACTTCGAAGCCGATGGCGAACGCGACGGCTGGAACCGCATCAGCGGCGTCAAACGCGGCTGATACCAGGATTGACGGGTGGGGGGACGCGAGCAGCGGCCGTCATGTGACGAACGGAACTACCGGCCTCCGGGGTCCGTCGGTATCATCCCCGTCCCCTTTGTGAACAAGTGATGACGTCGGCAGTGCTGTCGGTCATCGCGGTCGAGCGCCATGTCCTCCCTGAACCCCCACGCCGCCGACGCGAAGCCGGCCGATGCCGGGTCCCCGGAATCCCGTGTTCCGGCGGTCCGCAGCGACGACAGCAAGCCGCTGTGCACCTCGGTTGCCGAGTGCATGGAAGCGTACTTCCGGACGCTGAACGGCCACGCGCCGAAGACCCTGAACCTGTACGACACCGTGCTCGAACAGGTCGAACCGCCGCTGCTGCGCGCCACGCTCGACTACTGCGATGGCAACCAGTCGCGTGCCGCCGAACTGCTCGGCCTGAACCGCGCCACGCTGCGCAAGAAGCTCACCCAGTACGGCATCAGCACGCGCTGAGCTGCTGCCGGAAAGCGCGCGTGCCGCCGGCAAGGCTGCGACCACGCAAGGCAGCTTCACCGGACCTGCAGGCCTGTCGATCGACCGCAACGCGCCTGCTGGCTGGCCTTCCCTGACACCCCGCTGTTGATGCCGTTCCAACCCACGAAACCACCATGACCCTGCTGAAACCGCGCCGCGCCCTGCTGTCCGTCTCCGACAAGTCCGGCATCGTCGAACTGGCGCAGGCCTTGAGCCAGCGCGGCATCGAGCTGCTGTCGACCGGCGGCACCTTCAAGCTGCTGCGCGACAAGGGCGTGGCGGTCACCGAAGTGTCGGCGCACACCGGCTTCCCGGAAATGATGGACGGCCGCGTCAAGACGCTGCATCCGAAGATCCACGGCGGCCTGCTCGGCCGGCGCGGCACCGACGACGCGGTGATGGCCGAGCACGGCATCGCCCCGATCGACATCCTGGTGCTGAACCTCTATCCGTTCGAGGCAACGGTCGCCAAGCCCGATCACACGTTCGAGGATGCAATCGAGAACATTGACATCGGCGGCCCGGCGATGCTGCGTTCGGCCGCGAAGAACCACGCCGATGTCGCTGTCGTGACCAAGGCTTCCCAGTACGCCGAACTGCTCGCTGAACTCGACCGCGAAGGCGGCATCACGAAGGCCACCCGCTTCCGGCTCGCGGTCGCCGCGTTCAACGGCGTGGCCGCCTACGACGCCGCTATCAGCGACTACCTGTCGGCGATCGAAGCAGACGGCAGCAAGGCGGCATTCCCGGGCCAGGCCAACCTGCGTTTCGAGAAGGTCATGGACCTGCGCTACGGCGAGAACCCGCACCAGAGCGCTGCGTTCTACCGCGACCTGAACCCGCTGCCCGGTACGCTCGGCACCTTCCAGCAGCTGCAAGGCAAGGAGCTGTCCTACAACAACATCGCCGATGCCGATGCCGCCTGGGAATGCGTGCGCAGCTTCGTCAAGCCGGCCTGCGTGATCGTCAAGCACGCCAATCCCTGCGGTGTCGCGGTCAGCCTCGATGGCATCGGCCAGGCCTACGAACTGGCCTACCAGACCGATCCCACGAGCGCTTTCGGCGGCATCATCGCCTTCAACCGCGAAGTCGATGCGGCGACCGCGAGCACGATGGTCGGCCGCCAGTTCATCGAAGTGCTGCTGGCGCCGAGCTACTCGAACGAGGCGTTGGAAGTCCTCAAGACCAAGGCCAATGTCCGCGTGCTGCTCATTCCGGCGGGTGCCGAGCACAACAGCCACGACATCAAGCGCGTCGGCTCCGGCCTGCTGATCCAGACCGCCGATACCCGGATGATCACGGAAGCCGAGCTGAAGGTGGTGACGAAGCGCGCACCCACCGAGGCCGAGCTGCACGACCTGATCTTCGCCTGGAAGGTCGCCAAGTTCGTGAAGTCCAACGCCATCGTCTACGCGAAGAATCGCCAGACGATCGGCGTCGGCGCCGGCCAGATGAGCCGCGTCTATTCAGCCCGCATTGCCGGCATCAAGGCCGCCGATGAAAAGCTGGTGGTGGCCGGTTCGGTGATGGCCTCGGACGCCTTCTTCCCGTTCCGCGACGGCATCGATGCGGCCGCCAAGGCCGGCATCGTCGCGGTCATCCAGCCGGGCGGCTCGATGCGCGACGTTGAGGTGATCGCGGCCGCCGATGAAGCCGGCATGGCGATGGTGTTCACCGGCGTGCGCCACTTCCGGCACTGATCGCGCGGGCGCTGAACCGGCCGCGTTCAGCGTGGCCGGTTCAGTGCTCCGAACGGAATGTGCACGCAGGGCAGGTCGGCCGCCGCCGGCCGCAGATGGCTCTGCTGGTCGTCGAAGAAGATGTGCGGCTTCAGCACCGCCAGCACCTGCCGCTTCTCGATGCCGCCGAGAAAGAACGCCTCGTTGGCGTTGACGCCCCAGTCGCGCAGCGTGGTCACCACCCGCTCGTGCGCCGGTGCATTGCGCGCCGTGACGATCGAGACCCGCAGCCGGCGCTCGTAGCTCCGATCGGTCAGCGCCCGCTCGTCCTCGATCGCCTGGATGTGCCGCAGCTTGCGCAGGAACGGCGCCAGCGGTCCCGGGCTGACCGGGATCGCCGCGTGGCGGCGTTCGTGCTGGTGGAACTCGTCGAGGCCGGCGCTCTGGAACACCGCTTCCGACTGATCGTCGGCCAGCACGCCGTCGAAATCGAAGGCGATGCGCAGTTCCTCGTCGCCGTCCTGATCGACGAACGCCGAATCCATGACCTGCCCCGCCGCGTGGCCGGCGGCGTTGGCGGCGCGCACGTCGGCCTCGTCGGCGGACAGGAACAGGCTGATCTCCAGCGCATCGATGTACGGGTGCGGCGAGCGTCCCTGCAGGAACACTGCGCGGCTGATGCCCAGACCGTGGGCGGCGATCGAATCCATGACCCGCAGGCCGGTGTCGGGATCGTTCTTCGACAGCAGGATCACCTCGACCAGCGGATCGCCGGGCCGCAGGCTGTTCAGCGACAGCAGCCGCTTGATGAACGGAAATGCCACACCGGGCGCCAGCACGCGGTGGCGATGCTCGCGCTGGTACTGGCGGTAGACCTCCTCGCCGGATTCGCGGAACACCTGGTGGGATTCGCGCAGATCGAACAGCGCGCTGGACGCGAGCCCGACCACCAGTCGGGACGCGAGGTCATAGGGCATCGGCTTTCAGGCAGGGCGGCAGCGATAACGCGCGGATCGTAGCGGATCGCGTCCGGCTGCCGGCCTGCGGCCCGCGCTACTTGCGCTCGATGCGGATATCGCCGCTGAAGCTCGACAGATCCACGCGTGCGCCGCGGCCATCGCCCCAGACGTATTCGCGCTTGCGGCTGGCGTGGTTCTCCACCGTGCGTGCGCCTTCGCATTCGACATCGCCGCTGAAGCTTTTCAGCACCGCCGTGCCGGCCAGCGACTGCGGCACGATCATGGTGATCTCGCCCGACAGCGACTGGCCGCTGATCTGAGCCGCCGCATCGAGCGCGACATCCAGGCGCATGTCGCCGCTGATCGACTTCAGCTTCATCTCGGAGAAGCGGCCACCGCGTAGCAGCTCGACATTGCCGGACACCGTTTCCAGCGCCAGCGCGCCGCCCAGACCGTCCAGCTCGAGGTCGCCGCTGACGCTGTTGATACGGGTCGTGCGCGCCGCCGGCGCCTTCAGCTTCAGATCGCCGCTGACGGTCTGCACGACGACCTCCGGCGAGGCCAGCACCAGACGCATGTCGCCGCTGACGGTGTTGACCTTCACCGGCCCGCGCGCGCCGTTGATGACGACATCGGCGCTGACCGATTCCAGGTCGACGCGGGCATTGCCCGGCACCTTCAGCTCCAGCACCGTGTCATGGCTGCTGCGCGATTTCTTCGGCAGCTTGACCACGACACTCAGCTCGTTGCTGTCGCCGCTGATGTCCAGCGTGTCCTGGCTGCTGCCGAGCCGGCCGCCGATCTGCACCTCGTTCCGGTCCCAGACCGACACGTCGATGATGCCGGCGACGTTGTTGACATAGACACGGCCGTTCGACTTCAGCGACCGGAGCTGGTCGATCACCGCGCCGCCGGCGTCGCTGCTGCCGTAGCGCGTGGCGCTGCCGGCTTCCGCCTCGGCGGCGGCGACCATCGCCTCGATGCGCAGCGCCTCGGCCTCCGCCATCTGCTCGAATCGGTGCTCGGCGGAGCCTTGGAGATCGGCGCTCAGCGGCTGCGAACGCGGGGCGGCCGGCGCGGCCGGGGCTTCGACGGCCGCTGCCGGCAGGCTGGCGGCCAGCCAGGCGGCAGCGAGGATGGCGATGCGGTGAGAACGCGGGCGGAACATGGCGTGAGGTCTCGGGACAAACAGCAATTCAGGGCGACGCAGCCAGCGCGGCCTGCAGGCCGCGCTGCTGCTGGCGGGCGCTGTCGAGCAGCGTCTGCAGGTAAGCGGCGTCATCGGGATCAGCGGCCATCGCCTTTTCGATCTGCGCCTCGGCGCTGTTGACGATCTTCAGGTTGGCGCGCACCAGCGCACGCGCTTCGCGGGACATCGGCCGGTAGCTGGCGCGCTGCAGCGCCGCCGCTTCCTCGCCGCCGCGGGTGTAGCCGATGGTGGCCGCAAAGGCTTCGGCGGACGGCCGCAGCGGCGCCTTCGCCACCTCGGCCGTCGCCTGCCCGCGCTCGGCGACAAGGCCGATCACGACCAGCAGAGAGGCCGCCAGCGAAGCAGCCGCCGCCCAGCCGCGCAACCGCAGCCGGCGGCGCGGCGCGCGGCTGTCGATCCGGGCGGCGATGCCGGTCCACAGGTCCTGCGCCGGCGCCAGATCGCGGCTCAACATCCGCAGCTCGGTGGCCAGCGCCTCGGGAAGCGTCAGCTGTTCGCGCTCGGCCGGATCGGCCAGGCGGGCGGCGATGCCGGGCCACAGGTCGCGGCCCGGCGCCTGGTCGCGACGCAGCGCCGCCAGCGCGGCGGACGGTGCTGCCGGCTCCGGCGACGCCGGACGCTGCGGGTCAGTGTGGCCACTCATGACAGCATCGCCTGCAGCAGGCGGCGCGCGCGGTGCAGCTGCGCCTTCGAGGTGCCGACGGCAATGCCGGTCAGCTCGCTGATCTCGTCGTGCTGGTAGCCCTCCACGTCGTACAGCATCAGCACGGTGCGGGCGCCTTTCGGCAGCTTGGCCAGCGCCCGCTCCAGATCGATGCGGCTGCCGAGATCTTCCTGGCGGATCGGCTCGATGGGGTCCAGGCCGGCGCTGCCGGCTTCGCCGTCGGCGCCGGGCTGGAACTCATCCTCGAAGGTCACCCAGCGGCGCAGCAGGCGATGCTCGCCGAGCACGACGTTGACCGTCAGCCGGTGCATCCAGGTGCTGAAGCGGCTTTCGCCACGAAAGCTGCCGAGCTTTTCCCAGGCGCGAACGAAGGCATCCTGGGTGGCCTGCTCGGCACGGGCGACATCGCCGTGGCAGAGGCGCAGGCACAGGCCGTAAATGCGATCGACATTGGCGCGGTACAGCTGCTCGAACGCCCGGGCGTCACCGGCTGCCGCCAGACGCGCCAGCTGATGATCCTCGGGCCCGGCGTCCGGGCCTGCGGCTGCGGCAGGCAGGGCAGCGTCCATCGTCATGGTCAGGGTCGCGGTCGTCATTGCTGCTCGGATGCGCCAGCGGCGGCGAGGGTTTGAAGCCAGGCCCGCCGTCGCGCCGGAAGCGGCCTGATAATACGACCGTTCACGGCGCCTTCCGGCCCGTCCATCGCATCCACTTTCCAGGCCTCCTGCCCATGTCCGTTGTCCATCAGCTGAAGGTTGCCAGTTCCGTGCTCGCGTCCACCGCCCGCGGCTGGCGCGGCAGTCTCTCGTTCCGGCCGACCACCCGGCAGCCCGAGAAGCTGCTGCGGCTGTACGAGTTCGAGGCCAGCCCGTTCTGCCGGCTGGTCCGCGAGGCGCTCAGCGAAATGGATCTGGACGTGCTGATCCTGCCCTGCCCGGCCGGCGGTACCCGGTTCCGACCGGAAGCGGTGCAGCTCGGCGGCAAGTCCCTGTTCCCGTTCCTGGTCGACCCCAACACCGGCCGCTCGCTGCACGAATCGGCCGACATCATCGACTACCTGGCCGAAACCTACGGCGGCCAGCTGCGTGCGCCGCGCGGCCTGCGGCGCACGGCGTCGATCGCGGCATCGGTCACCACCACACTGGCGCGCGCAGCACGCGGCCTGAAGGCGGCGCCTTCGAAAGCGCCAGCGCAGCCGCTGGCGCTGTACAGCTTCGAAGCGAGCCCGTACTCGCGGCTGGTGCGCGAGCGCCTCTGCGAACTGGAACTGCCCTACGTGCTGCACAACACCGCCAAGGCGCGCTGGGAGGATGTCGGCCCGCCGCAGATTCGCTCGACGTTCTTCCCCGAGCTGCCGGTGGAAGGTCGCAACCGCGTGGCGCTGCTGTCCCGCGCCGGCCGCGTGCAGGTGCCGTACCTGGTCGATCCGAACACCGGCACCGAGATGTTCGAGTCCGAGGCGATCCTGAGCTACCTCGATCGCATCTACGCCGCGTGAGCAGCGCGCTGGCCAGCCCTGCGTCGCTGTTCGCGACGGTCGCCCTCGCCCACGCGCTGGCGGTGATGAGCCCGGGACCGGATCTGGCGGTGATCACCCGGCAGACACTGGCGCACGGCCGCCGGGCCGGCCTGCTGACCGCGCTCGGCATCGCCAGCGGCATCACCTTCCATGTCGCCTACGGCATGTTTGGGCTGGCTTTCGCAATCGAACGCTACCCGGCGCTGCTGCAGCTGCTGCAGCTGGTCGGGGCGGCGCTACTGCTGTGGATCGGCTGGGGCGCGATCCGCGCCCGGCCGCTGACCGATCCGGCCAGCGCAGCGACGGCCGACGGCCAGCGCGCTGCCGGCGGCGATTTCACCATCGGGCTGGCCACCAATCTGCTGAACGTCAAGGCGATGCTGTTCTTCGTCGCCCTGTGTTCGGCGGTCATCACCGGCGCGACCTCGACCGCGCTGAAACTGGCGCTGAGCGCCTGGATGATCGTCGCCACCGGCCTGTGGTTCAGCTTCGTGGCCTGGACGCTCGGCCACCCGGCGGTGCGCCGGCGCCTGCTCGGCGTCGCCCACTGGATCGACCGCGTGATGGGCGTGCTGCTGATCGCGCTGGCGCTGGGCATGCTGGCGGCGCTGCTGCAGCGCTGAATCCGGCGCTGCCGCCGGGCTCTGCAGTTCAGTGCGCCCGCTTCCGGAACTGCCGTGGCGTGGCCGCGAAGGTCTTCCTCATCAGCCGACGCAGCGCCGTGGCATCCCGGTAACCCACCTGCTCGGCGATCCGCTCCACCGGCAGCTGGCTGGTTTCCAGCAACAGGCGCGCGCGCTTCAGGCGAACGAACTGGACCAGCGCGGACGTGCTGCGACCGGTTGCCGCCTGGACCCGGCGACTCAGCGTGCGCTCCGACATGCACAGCGTCGCCGCCAGCTCGACGATGCTCGGCACCTCCGGAAGCGACGCCTCGATTTTGGCGCTCAGCTCGGCGACCAGTGCATCGCCATTGGCCATCATGGCCGGCACGATGAAGGGCGCCTGCGCTTCGCGCCCATCAATCAGCAGCGCCCGGGCCACTGCTTCCGCCAGTTCGCCGCCGCAGTGCGAACGCAGCAACTGCAGCATCAGGTCGGTGTGCGCGAACGCGGCGCCGGCCGTCCAGATCGGCCCGTCACGGCTCACCATCCGGTTGGCATCGACCGCGCAGGCGGGTGCGCGTGCTTTCAGGTGCGGGGCCAGCCACCAGGTGGTTGTCGCCTTGCGTTGGTTCAGCAGCGCTGCTGCCTGCAGCAGGAACACGGCCGAACAGGACGCCGCGACGATGCCGTCATGGTCGACATGCGCCTGCAAGGCCTGCGCGGCTTGCGCGGCGTCGGGCTCGAGCAGGCGTGCATCGACTGCGGCCGGGGTGTTGGTCGCCAGCCCGGGGACGACCCACAGCGAGTCATCCGACCTGGCCGATGCTTTCAAGGCCTGCGCTTCGATCGACAAGCCATTGCTGAGACACACCTGGCCGCCGCCAGGCGTCACGACCCGCCAGCGGGGAGCTGCCTGCTTCAGCCGAGGCGCGATCGTCGCCGCTGCCGACAGCAAATCAAGGGAAGCCGCGACGGCCGTCGCGAAAGCGCCCCGCATGACCAGGATCGTGAAATCCATCGTATGTCTGAAAAAGCTTGAATAAAGTCAAATCTGACAATGCCATTCTTGGTATCGGAAGCGCGTAATGCAAGCCGTCACCGCCCTTCGGAATGCCCATGTCCCGCCCCGCCGTCGCGATCCCTGCCGCTGAAGCGCCGCTGCGCCTGCAGCGGTCCCGCTATCCCGAACCCTTTGCTTCGCGGATGGCCGGCCGCGACAAACGGCCGCTGGGCGAGTTGTTCGGCCTGGGCCATTTCGGCGTCAATCTCTGCCACCTGCAGCCGGGCGCGGTATCGGCGTTGCGGCACTGCCATAGCCGCCAGGACGAATTCGTCTATGTGCTCGAAGGCACGCCGACCCTGATCACCGATGCCGGCGCGACTGTGCTGGTGCCCGGCATGTGCGCCGGATTCAAGGCCGGCAGCGGCGATGCGCATTGCCTGCAGAACCGGACGTCGACCGGCGTGCTGTATCTCGAGATCGGCGACCGCACGCCTGGCGATGAAGCCCAATACCCGGACGACGACCTGCGGGCGCTGCCGGTCGACGGGCGCTGGGCGTTCTTTCACAAGGACGGACGACCCTATCCAGACGCCGGCGGGGCCGGCGCATGAGCGCGCAATGGCGGCACGCCGATGATCCTCTCGACGATACGGGGAATTCCGCGCTGACGACGATGCTGGAACCGTCGATGCTGGCGGCGGTGCTCTCGCAGCCGACCCTGCCGCTGTACGACCCCGCCGGCCCGGAAATCGCGCCCGACGAACTGGCCGCCGTCGCCAGCCGCTTGGAACGCGAGCATCTGAGCGTGCTCGCCTATCGCTTCGCGGGCGATCGCTACTGCCGCGCAGAACGTTTCGCCGCCTACGCCGAATCGCTGGGCGATCGATTCATCGCCCGCGTCCTGCCGGACAGCACCGCGAATCCCGACGCGCCTCCGCTCTTCACCGAGGTAGTCGCCTGTCCGCACAGCGTAGTGACCGCGCACCTGATCGACGAAGCCGGCCAGCCCACGCTGGCGGCGCGCGACGAAATCCTGGCCTATTTCCGCCAGCGGCTTGGCGCGTGAGGCCCGCATCGACGGGTCCGGCAGTCTCGCCCGGCATTGAGCTGTGGTTTGATTTCGCCAGCAGCGACAGCCACCTGAGCATCATGAGAATCGAAGCCGAAGCGATGAAGCATCAGTTGCCGGTGATCTGGAGGCCATTCCTGCTGGGGCCGGTCTTGCAGTCCCCGGGCCAGCGCACGTCGCCGTCCGTACCGCAGCGGCGGAAGGGCGAATACCGCTGGAAGGACATGGCCAGGCAGTGCCGCGAGCTGGCATCGCGATGGCGACTGCCCGGCCGCTTCCCGCGATCGGCACCGCTAGCCTTGCAGGTCGCCATGCTCGGGGCGGAGCAACGCTGGATCGGCGCCTACTGCCGCCGGGTAGCCCGGCTGAACGTCGCGCTGGCCTGCGATCTGGAGGATCCGGCCTTGGTCGAACAACTGCTGTCGGAACTGTGGCTGCCTGCGCAGCAGATCATCGCCGAGGCCCAGAGCGAGACCAACAGGCAGGCCCTGCAGGCTCAGACGGAAACGGCCCGGGCGCTCGGCCTGCCCGGCGCGCCAAGCTTCATCGTCGACGGCGCGCGGTTCTGCGGCAACGACCGGCTGGACGAGGCGCTGGCCTACGGCGCGGAACGTCGACTCGCGAGTGCTCGACATGCTCGCTGACAACATTGCGGTCGCCACGGCTGCGGATGCAGACGCCATTGCGCAGCTGGTCAATGCAGCGTACCGGCCAGCACCGGGCGGTGCCGGGTGGACGCATGAAAGTGCGCTGGTCAGCGGTCCTCGCGTCACGGCTGCGCAGGTCCGGAGCGCGTTGTCGCAGGCCGGCCGGCTCATCCTGGTGGCCAGAACGACGACCGGCATCGCGGCCTGCGTGGAAATCCGCAATCACGGCGCACGCTGTCTGCTCGGCATGCTGGCCGTCGCGCCCGCCGGCCAGTGCACGGGCCTTGGCAAACGGATGCTGGAACAGGCGGAGCGGCATGCCGCAGATATCTGGCATTGCTCGACAGTCCGCATCTCGGTGCTGTCCCAGCGCCGGGAACTGCTGTCCTTCTATCGTCGGCGCGGCTACCTGCCGACCGGACTGGTGACCCCGTACCCAGTTGCGGGCGGCGTTGGCGAGCCGCGGGTCGACGGACTGACGATCGACACGCTGGAAAAGGCACTTGTGCGCCATCGCGCGCCACCCGTGGAGCGGCCATGAGCTACGTGCTGATCATTCATGGCGTTCACGACTACGCCGCCTGGAAGGCAATCTTCGACGCTGCAGCCGGCGCCCGGAAAGCGGCGGGTGAGCGCCGCTACACGTTGCTTTGCGATGCCAGGGAGCCTCGGCGCGTCGTGCATTTCTCGCAGTGGACTTCCATCGACGAGGCACGCGCGTTCTTCGAATCGGCGGAACTGGTGGCGCTGCGTCGCAGGGCCGGAGTCGAGTCGCCCGAGTTCCATTACCTGCATGAGCTTGAGGTCGGCACTCTCTGAGCACCGGGCTCGCGAGGTCGAACAATCCGTCGACACCGCGCGTCGACAGGCCTTCGCAGGGATAACCGTCCGTCCCTGATCCGAAAGCCGACGGCAGCGCCGTTCAGCCCGGCTTGGCGATCGCCCGCCAGAGCATCTCGAACAGCACGTTGGCCTGCCGGGTCAGCGGTTCCTTCTGGCCTCGGTGGATGTACATCTGCACCAGGCGGGCGATGACGCCGAAGATGTAGTCGAGCAGGATCTTCTCGTCGACCTCGTCGTTCAGCACGCCCTTGGCGCGGCCCTCGCCAAGCACGCGGATGAAGGTGCTGAACAGCAGCGGGTTCTGGTAGTTGTCCTGCTTGCGCCAGGTGTTGACGTACACCGACGACATGATCAGCTGGGCGACCTTGGGGTTCTTCTCGAAGAAATCGAGCGTCACCCAGAACACCTTGCGGAACTTCTCCTTGAAATCCTCGATGCCCTGCAGGTGGTCGATCATCCGGGCGGCGAGCCGGCCCATCCAGGCGTCGAGGCAGGAAAAAAGTAGGGCCTCCTTGCTGCCGTAGTACTTGTAGATTGTCTGCAGGCTGACATTGGCGCCGCGCGCCACCTCGATCAGCCCGACGCGATGGAATTCCCTCTCGGAGAAGATGTCGAGCACCGCCTGCTCGATCCGCGCCCGGGTATCCGGATCAAGCGCCGCGCGATCGGCGGTAAGCACGCCATCTCTTCCACCATCTGCGGCACCGCCGCCGGCTTTCAAACGCATAGTCTGGCACTCGTCCGGTAATGGTTGTTACGTTCGGCCGCACGGCGCCCACCAAGGGTTTGACGCGCTGCGGCACGGTCTTTATGCTCGTTGCCACGCTTTCAGGCCAGCTACGGAACTGACCGCCGCGCCAGCGGCCGTCGTGGTGAAACGCTGAAGGCGATTGATCGTAATCAACATTACCCAAAGCTGCAAGGTAGTCGACTGCCACCGTCGATCCAGCGCTGGAAGCCTGTTCTCACCCCTCCTCAACCGCCGGCCGTGTAGCGGCCAACACCAGGGATTACCCGATGACCGAAGCCTATATTTTCGACGCCGTGCGGACGCCGCGCGGCAAGGGCAAGAAGGACGGCAGCCTGCATGAAGTGACGCCGGTCCACCTGCTCGGCAACCTGTTCAACGCACTCGAAACCCGCAACCGGCTCGATACCTCGCAGGTCGACGACGTGGTGATCGGCTGCGTGACGCCGGTCGGCGAACAGGGCGCGGACATCGCCCGCACGGCGGTGCTGTACTCCAACTGGGCCGAGAACGTGCCGGGCGTGACCCAGAGCCGCTTCTGCGCCTCGGGCCTGGAATCGGTGAACCTGGCGGCGATGAAGGTGATGTCCGGCCAGGAAGACCTGGTCGTGGCCGGCGGTGTGGAAAGCATGTCGCGCTGGCCGATGGGCAGCGACGGCGGCGCCTGGGCCATGGACCCGCGCATCAACGAGCAGCTCGGCTTTGCCCCGCAGGGCATCGGCGCCGACCTGATCGCGTCGCTGGAAGGCTTCAGCCGCCAGGACGTCGACGCCTTCGCCGTGCGTTCGCAGCAGCTGGCCGCCAAGGCCTGGGCCGAGCAGCGCTTCGCCAAGACCGTGGTGCCGGTGCGTGATCTCAACGGCATGATCGTGCTCGATCACGACGAAACCGTGCGCGGCTCGACCACCGTCGAAGCACTGGCCGGTCTGAAGGCGAGCTTCGAGCAGATGGGTCAGATGGGCTTCGACTCGACCGCGCTGCGCAAGTACACGACGCTGGAGAAGATCAACCACGTCCACCACGCCGGCAACTCGTCGGGCATCGTCGACGGTGCGGCGCTGATGCTGATCGGCTCGCAAGCCAAGGGCCAGCAGCTCGGGCTGAAGCCGCGCGCGCGCATCCGTTCGGTGGCGGTGATCGGCTCGGAGCCGACCATCATGCTGACCGGCATCGCACCGGCCGCCCAGAAGGCGCTGAAGAAGGCCGGCATGTCGGTGAAGGACATCGACCTGTTCGAGATCAACGAAGCCTTTGCCGCCGTGGTCATGAAGGCCGCGCGGGCGCTGGACATCGACATGGCCAAGGTGAACGTCAACGGCGGCTCGATCGCGATGGGCCATCCGCTCGGCGCCACCGGCTGCATCATCCTCGCCACCCTGCTCGATGAGCTGGAGCGGACCGACAAGCAGGTCGGCCTGGCCAGCCTGTGCGTCGGCGCCGGCATGGGCATCGCCACGATCATCGAGCGCGTCTGAGCGCGGCCACCGTCCCTGGAAGCAAGGCCCGGCAAGCACCGTTCCGCAAACGCGCCGTCCTGCCGTTTGCCGCCTCGTCCGTCGCCGAACGATGCGGTGCCGATGCCCGTCATCCGGTCTTGCAGATTACGAATTCAATCGAGAAATCCTCATGAGTGCAGTGCAACTGACGGTTGATGCCGATGGCATCGCCACCCTGACGATGAACCTGGCCGACCGGCCGATGAACGTGTTGAGCGACGCCCTGATGGGACCGTTCTCCGACGCCATCGCCAAGGTCGAGGCCGACGCTTCGATCAAGGGCCTGATCGTGACCTCCGGCAAGAAGGAATTCCTTGCCGGTGCGGACATCGACGGCGTGTTCCTGATGACCGATCCGAAGCTGGCCTTCGACGCCGCTGAGGCGTTCAAGAAGATCCTGCGCCGGATGGAGCTGTGCGGCCGGCCGGTCGTCGCGGCGCTGAACGGCACCGCGCTGGGCGGCGGCCTCGAAATGGCGCTGGCCACGCATTACCGCGTCGCGATCAACGATCCGAAGGCCAAGTTCGGCCTGCCGGAAGTCAAGCTCGGCCTGCTGCCGGGCGGCGGCGGCACCCAGCGCCTGCCACGCATGATCGGCATCCAGGCGAGCCTGCCGCTAATGCTGGAAGGCAAGGAGCTGAGCGCCGAAGCGGCCAAGCAGCAGGGCATCGTCAACGAGCTGGCAACCGATGCCGCCGACCTGCTGGCCAAGGCCAAGAGCTGGTGCCTCGCCAATCCGAAGCCGGTCCAGCCCTGGGACGACAAGAAGTTCAAGTGGCCGGGCGGTGACTCGCGCCATCCGGCCGTGGTGCAGATGCTGGCGATCGCGCCGTCGATGGCGACCGCGAAGTCGCAGGGCAACTACCCGGCGGTCACCAACATCATGAGCTGCGTCTACGAAGGCGGCATCGTCGACTTCGAATCCGGCTGCCGCATCGAATCGCGCTACTTCGCCAACCTGGTGGTCAGCCAGGTGTCGAAGAACATGATCGGCACCTTGTGGTTCCAGCTGAACTCGATCAACAAGGGCAAGAGCCGTCCGGAAGGCATCCCGAAGGCCAAGACGACCAAGGTCGGCATCCTCGGCGCCGGCATGATGGGTGCCGGCATCGCCTACGTGTCGGCCAAGGTCGGTATCGAATGCGTGCTGCTCGACTCGACGATCGAAGCCGCCGAGCGCGGCAAGGCCTATTCGGCCGGCCTGCTCGACAAGGCGATCAAGAAAGGCCGCGAAACCCCGGCCGGCAAGGGCGTGTTCCTGGACCGCATCAAGGCGACCACCGACTACGCCGACCTCGCCGGCTGCGATCTGGTCATCGAAGCAGTGTTCGAAGACCGCGCGATCAAGGCTGACGTGACCAAGAAGACCGAAGCCGTGCTCGGCGCCGACGTCGTCTTCGCGTCCAACACCTCGACCTTGCCGATCACCGGCCTGGCCAAGGCGCACTCGAAGGCCGAGAACTTCATCGGCCTGCACTTCTTCTCGCCGGTCGACAAGATGCCGCTGGTCGAGATCATCATGGGCGAGAAGACCAGCAAGGAGACGCTGGCCAAGGGCTTCGACTACGTTCAGCAGATCAAGAAGACGCCGATCGTGGTCAACGACTCGCGCGGCTTCTACACCAGCCGCTCGTTCGCGACCTACGTCAACGAAGGCCTGGCGCTGCTCAACGAAGGCCAGCACCCGCGCGCCATCGAGATGGCAGGGCTGAAGGCCGGCATGCCGGTCGGCCCGCTGGCGCTGCAGGACGAGGTGTCGATGAGCCTGTCGCTGCACGTCATGGAGCAGACCCGGAAGGACTTCGCCGAGGAAGGCAAGACCTACGCGGCCTCGGCCAGCGAGCCGGTCGTGCTGAAGATGGTCAAGGAGCTGGATCGTCCGGGCAAGAAGGCGGGCCGCGGCTTCTATGACTATCCGGAAGCCGGCACCAAGGGCGAGAAGAAGCTGTGGCCGGGTCTGGCCCAGGCCTTCCCGCTGGCGACGACGCAGATGAGCCAGCAGGAAATGATCGACCGCATGATGTTCGCGCAAGCCAACGAGGCGGCGCGCTGCTTCGAGGAGAAGGTGGTGCTGACGGTGGCCGATACCAACATCGGCTCGATCTTCGGCTGGGGCTTCGCGCCGCACCAGGGCGGCGCGCTGCAGTTCATCAATGCCTACGGCGTTGCGAAGTTCGTCAAGCGGGCCGAGGAACTGGCCGCCAAGTACGGCCCGCGCTTCAAGCCTGCGGCGCTGCTGGTGAAGATGGCGGCCGAGGGCAAGCGCTTCGAGTAAGCCCGGCACTCAGGGTACTGACGGCGCGGAAGACTCCCGTCTTCCGCGCCGTCGTCGTTTTCGGGCAGACCGCGCATCGCGCGGCGATCACGACTGCAGCAGCAACAGCGGCGGGGACATTCGCCCGCTTTGCCCGACGCCGCCCTCACCTGACACTCTTGGCAGGTTGCCCGTTTCCGGGCACGATCCGCTTCGCCCGCCGCTGTGTCCTGAACCGAACTTTGCACACTGGCTCAGGCGTCTCGGATCGACATCCCCACGGATGACGGCCAGCGCGCCAACCCGGTTCGCCAGCGGAATCCGGCCAGCACGCCCACCTCGATTTTTCTGCTGCACCACTCTTCGAGAACGCTTCGCCATGACGCAAGAAACCCGTTGTCGCCACTCCTCGCGCCTTCCGCGCGCCATGCTGCCGTCGTTGCTGACGGCGGCCGTCGGGCTCGCCGCCAGCGCGGTCAGCGTTCCCGCTTCGGCCCAATTGCTGGGCGGCGGCCTGCTGTCATCGCCGGGCCGGCTCACGGTCGGCTGCCCGTTCGTCACCAACACTGCGAAGGAACGCAACACCGGCTTCCTCGATGACAACGCGGCCTACGGCATCGCCCAGATTCCGCTGTCGATCCCGGACGGCGCGAGCATCCGCATCGAAGGCCTGTACTCGCGGGTGCGCTATTTCTCGCTGCAGTCCTACGACGGCGCGCGTGCCGGCAACTACATCGATGCGATCGCCGATGCCCGCATCGTGCCGACCGCCGGCGGCGCGCTGAATCCGAACGTGGCCCTGGTGCCGGCGGCACCGTACGGCGCCGATTACACGGTCAAGCTCCGTTACGCCGATCCGCCGGCCAACCCGGCCTTCCGCGAAGCCAACACGCTGTACGTCGGCGCCCCGGACAACCGAACCAGCCCGACCCGTGTCGCCAAGCAGATCATCTACCGCATCTACCTGCCGAACCCGGGTGCCGACGCCTTCGGCAGCACGCCGATTCCGCGCCTGTTCTACAGCGGCCCGACCGGCCAGATCGCCTTCACCAACACGCCGGACCGCCGCCAGTGCGATCGCATTGAAACGGCGTCGCAGACCACGCGGACGGTCAATCCGGCGATTCTGCCGAAGCGCGACATCATCTTCGAACCGATCACCCGCGCGCAGGACCGCGTGCTGTATCCGAACGGTGATTCGAACTACCTGCGGGCCGCCTCGTCGCAGAATTTCGGCGACCTCGTGGTGATCCGCACCCTGCCGTTCCGCACCCCGCCGGTGCCGCCGCTGCTGCGCAGCGATGGCGAGCCGGACGTCCGCTACGCTTCGATCTGCCACTACGGCCTCGGCACCTCGGAAGTGGCGTCCTGCGTGGCCGATCGCGATGCCGTGGCGCAGGCCGATGGCTACGAAGTGCACGCGATCTCGACCACCAGCGGTCGCCCGCGCACCGCGACCCGCGCCGCCGGCGTCAACTGGCAGCCCTGGGGCGATACCCGCAGCGAACTGATCGTGATCCGCCAGATCCTGGCGCGGCCGGGCTTCTCCGGTGACTACCTCCGGGCGATCAACAACCCGAACCTGCCGCTGGCGCTGACGCTCGGCAGCTATGCGCCGGAAATCACCTACTGCCGCCGCGCGGTCTTCGATGCCTACTCCGCCAGCGGCAGCCGTGCGCTGATGAACGCCTGCCGGACCGAGTTCGCCAGCAATCGTCGCTGAGGTCTGCCGGCCTCCGATCGCCACCCGTGGCGACCGGAGGCCGCGCTGCCATCGGCTTGGCCGACGGCAGCGGCGATGATCGCGATCGTCGAGGCAGCCCGTGCCGGCCTGTTCGGCCGTCCGCACTGGCCGGCCAACCTGCTGGCTGGACTGGTGGTCGGGGTGGTGTCGCTGCCGCTGTCGATGGCCTTCGCGATCGCCTCCGGCGTCACGCCGCAGCAGGGCTTGATCACGGCTGTGGTCGCGGGCCTGATCGTTGCCGTGCTGGGCGGCACCCGGGTCCAGATCGCTGGCCCCACGGGCGCCTTCGTCGCCATCCTGTCCGGCATCACGGCCAGCCACGGGCGTGATGGCCTGCTGCTGGCCGGGTTGATGGCCGGGGCTCTGCTTATCCTGCTGTCCCTGGCCCGGATGGGCCGCGCGATCCGCCATGTGCCGCCGGCGGTGATCCTCGGCTTCACGTCCGGCATCGGGCTGGTGATTCTCGCCAACCAGCTACCCGCCTTTCTCGGGCTGCCGGCGCCGCCGGCGGCGCCGTTCCACGTCCGCACCGGCCGCCTGCTGCAATCCCTGCCAGCCGCCCATCTCGCCACCACCCTGCTGGCCGGCTTCAGTCTGCTGCTGATGCAATACGGCCCTCGCCTGCCCGGCTGCAGCCGGATCCCCGGGCCACTGCTGGCGATGGTCGCGGCGACGCTCGTGCAAGCGCAGTTCGGCTTCGCAGGCGTGCGCACCATCGGCGATACCTATGGCGCGATTGCCGCCAGCTGGCCCGCGCCGACCGTGCCGGACGCCAGCCCCGCGCGGCTGCTGGGCTTGCTGCCGGCGGCGCTGTCGATCGCCCTGCTCGGCGCGCTGGAATCCCTGCTCGCGGCGCGGGTCACCGATCCGCGACACGACGGCAACCAGGAACTGCTGGCGCAGGGTCTCGCCAACATCGCGGCACCGCTGTTCGGCGGCCTGGCCGCCAGTGGCGCGCTTGGCCGCACGGCGACCAGCGTGCGGATGGGCGCCACCAGCCCGCTAGCCGGGATCACCCACGCCGTCGTGCTGCTGCTGATCCTGCTGGTATTGGGGCCACTAGCGGCCCGGGTGCCGATGTGCGCGCTGGCGGCGATCCTGGTCGGCGTGTCCTGGCACCTGATGGAACTGCCGAAGCTGCAGACGACGCTGCGAACCGCGCCGACGATCGAGGTCGTCGCCTTGCTCGTCACCTACGGGCTGACGCTGTACGCGAACCTGGTGATCGCCGTCGGCGCCGGCGTGGCGGTAGCGCTGCTCGGCCGGCGCAGCCATCGGCTGACCGGAAACTGACGTCGCGCCGAAACCGGCGCGCAGCACTCAGGCGTCCGGTTCGCCCGACTTGACGATCCGCAGCTTCGGCCGGCCGCTCGGCTTCGGCGCTTCCGGCGGCGGCGGTGGCGGGTCCTCGGTCGTCGACGGCGTTTCCGGCTCGCCGAACACCACGCCCTCGCCGTTCTCGCGCGCGTAGATCGCCAGCACGGCACCGCAGGGCACGATGATGTCCTGGGCACGGCCGCCGAAGCGCGCCGAGAAAAAGATCGGATCGTGGTCGATGTTTAGGTCACGCACCGCCATGCCGCCGATGTCGAGCGCGATGCGACCGTCCTTGACGAACTGCATCGGCACCGTCACGCCGGGCTGGTTCGCCGCGACCAGCAGGTACGGCGTGAAGCCGTTGTCGAGCGTCCACTGGTAGATCGCGCGGATCAGGTACGGACGACGTGACTTGGAGGGCTGGGCCATCGAACGGGAACCTTCAGACGCGGCGGCGCGATGCGCTGGCCGGTGCCGCTGCGGCAGGGTGGAAACAGCGTTGGAAGCCGGGCCGCGCGAACATCCGGGCGGCATAGGCAGTGACACTGGCCGCTTCCGGCGGCAGCGCCAGGCCGGCCGCCTGCACCCGGCGCAGCAGCACCGTCCAGGCGGTATCGGCCAGCGAATATTCCGGCCCCAGCATGTGACCACGCGCCGGGAAAAAGCGGGCGCCCGCCTTCAGTCCGTCGACCAGCTGCTTGCGGGCCGACGTCGCCTCGCCGCCCGTACCGGCAAGTGCTGCCGCCAGCGGAAATAGTTCCTGCTCGATCCGCTGGGCACTCATCCGAACCCGCGCACGGCCTGCGGGGTCCTGCGGCATCAACGGCGGATGCGGATAGCGCTCGTCGAGATACTCGACGATCACCCGGGCACCGGAGATCACCCCTTCGCGGTCAGCTAGCGTCGGCAGCGATTGCGCGGGATTCAGCACCAGGAAATCCTCGTCGACTCGGCCCGCCGTGATCGCCTTGACCACCGCCGTATCGACATCCTTCTCGGCCAGCACCAGCCGCGCCCAGTCGCTGTCCGGCGAATCCGGGGCGATGTAGAGCGTCAGGCCCGCATTGGCGGCGGGCTTGACGGGCGGCATCGGAACGCGGGCACGCATGCGCAGGGCCATTTCAGCGCCTGCGCGATGGCGGCCTGAAGCTTCGGGACGTCAACGTGCTCAATGCACGTCGCGCCAGAATTCCTTCTTCAGCAGGTAGGTCAGAACCAGCAGGCCGAGCAGGTACAGCATGACCTTCAGGCCCAGCGAGATGCGCGCCTGCTTGCCCGGCTCCGAGGCGTAGTCGAGGAAGTTGACGAGATCGGCCACGAAGGCCTCGTACTCCGCCGGCTTGAGGCTGCCGTCGGTGACCTTCTCGAACGCGCTGCCACCGTGATGGTCGCCGCCATGTTCGCCTTCCGCCTTGTGCTCGGCCTTCTTCTGCCAGCCCTGCAGTTCCCAGAGCACATGCGGCATCGAGGCACCGGCCAGCACGGTGTTGTTGACACCGAGCGGACGCGATTCGTCGAGGTAGAAGCTGAGCAGGTAGGTGTAGACCCAGCTGGCGCCGCGAGCGCGGGTTTCCAGCGACAGGTCCGGCGGCACGCGGCCGAACCACTGCTCGGCGGCGGCCGGCATGGCGATCTTGATCGGATCGCCCGGCTTGTCGCTGGTGAACATCAGGTTCTTCTTCAGCACGTCGTCGGGGATGCCGAGATCCTCGCCGAGCCGGTTGTAGCGCAGGTACTTCAGCGAATGGCAGCCCGAGCAGTAGGCCATGAAGTTGCGCGCACCACGCTGCACCGACGCCGTGTTGCCGGAATCGGCGGAGAAGTGCAGCAGCTCCGCGCCAGCATTGGCACCGGCAAGGTTCGCGACGAGGGCACCGGCAGCCACCACGGCTGCGCGGGCAAGACGGGTCAAGGTCTGGTTCATGAGCAGGTTCATTCGGTCACGCGATCCGGCACGGGCAGGGTCTTTTCATTCGCCGAGTACCACGGCATCAGCAGGAAGAATGCGAAGTAGATGATCGTGCCGATCTGCGAGATCAGCTGGACCGTCGCGCTCGGCGGCTGCAGGCCGTAGTAGTTCAGGATCACGAAGTTCACCGCGAAGACCGCCAGCGCGACCTTCGACAGCATGCCCTTGTAGCGGATCGACTTGACCTTCGACTTGTCGAGCCAGGGCACGAAGAACAGGATCACGACCGCTGCGCCCATCACGATCACGCCCCAGATCTGGGTACCGGCGAACGACGGCGTGGCGCGCAGCATCGCGTAATAGGTGCCGAAGTACCAGGCCGGGGTGATGTGCTCCGGCGTGTTGGTCGGGCTGGCCGGGGTGAAGTTCGGCGCTTCCAAGAAGTAGCCGCCGCCGTCTGGCATGAAGAAGATCACCGCGCAGAACACGATCAGGAAGCCGGCGACGCCGACCAGGTCCTTCACCGTGTAGTACGGGTGGAACGGGATGCCGTCCTTCGGGATGCCGGTGGCCGGGTCCTTGTTCTTCTTGATCTCCACACCGTCCGGGTTGTTCGAGCCGACTTCATGCAGCGCCAGGATGTGGGCGACGACGAGGCCGACCAGCACGAACGGCAGCGCGATGACGTGGATCGAGAACAGGCGGTTCAGCGTGGCATCCGACGGCACGAAATCGCCCTGGATCCAGACCACGAGGTCGGGGCCGATGAACGGGATGGTGCCGAACAGGTTGATGATCACCGCCGCGCCCCAGTAGCTCATGTTGCCCCAGGGCAGCACGTAGCCGCAGAAGGCTTCGGCCATCAGCACCAGGAAGATCAGCGCGCCGAACACCCAGATCAGCTCGCGCGGCTTCTGGTAGCTGCCGTACATCAGGCCGCGGAACATGTGCAGGAACACGACGACGAAGAACGCCGACGCGCCGGTGGAATGCATGTAGCGGATGACGTTGCCCCAGGGCACGTCGCGCATGATGTATTCGACCGAGTCGAACGCCGTTTCGGCGCCCGGCTTGTAGTGCATCGTCAGGAAGATGCCGGTCAGCAGCTGGTTGACCAGCACCAGCAGGGCCAGCGAGCCGAAGAAGTACCAGAAGTTGAAATTCTTCGGCGCGTAGTACTCCGACAGATGCTCCTTCCACATCTTGGTCAGCGGGAAGCGGTCGTCGATCCAACCGAGCGCGCCGGTTGTCTTGTACGGGTTAGGCGTGATGGCCATGGCGAACTATCCGTGAGAAAGGGAAAACTTGGGCTCGGCTCCAGGCTGGGGTCCGGTGACCGGCCCAGCCGATGGCGCCGGCGTCAGGCGGTCTTGGGGTCTTCGCCGATCACCACGACGGTGTCACCGTCGTAGCGATGGGGCGGCACGACGATGTTGGTCGGTGCCGGCACGCCCTTGTAGACGCGTCCTGCAAGGTCAAACTTCGAACCGTGGCAGGGGCAGAAGAAGCCGCCCTGCCAGTTGGTGTCGATTTCCGGCGCCGGATGGTCGGCACGCAGGATCGGCGAGCAGCCCAGATGGGTGCAGACGCCCTTCATCACCATGAATTCCGGCTTCAGCGCACGCGACTTGTCGGTGATGTAGGCCGGCTGCTGCGGCGTCGTCGAATCCGGATCGACCAGCTGGCCGGCCACCTTCTCGAGGCTGGCCAGCATCTCCGGCGTGCGACGCACGATCCAGATCGGCTGCCCGCGCCACAGATAGGTGGCGCGCATGCCCGGCTCGAGCGTCGAGATATCGGCGATCACCGGGGCACCGAGCGCCCGGGCGCGGGCGGAGGGCTTCAGCGAAGCGAGGAACGGCCAGGCAACGGCTGCAGCGCCAGCAGCGCCGAAGACCGAGGTGGCAGCGGTGAGGAAGCGACGGCGGTTGCCATCGACACCTTCATTGCTCATGTATGTGCGACCTTTCGAGTGCTTGAAACAAGCGGATTCAGGGAGTTGGCCTGGACGGCCGCAAAACTCCCGCATTATAGGGGCCGACGTATCGGCACGTCATGCCCCTGTTGCGATCCTCGACGCCAGTTCCGCGCTGGTTTCCCGCAGTCACGACCGGACAAGCCCAGGCCCGCTGGCCATCGGTTTCGAGAATCGGCACCTGCGTCCGACACGACGGCTGGACCGCAGCGCATCGAGGCGCGAAAGCGCAGCCCGGCAGCCGGCGCGACGGATCAGGTGGCTGGCCGGCGATGGCCGGCAGGCGGTGCGGTTTCGGGCCGTGCAGCGACGGTCGACTGGCAAGCAGCGCGGCGCTGTAGGGATGCCGGGGTGCAGCGAGCACGGCGCGCGTCGGGCCGGCTTCGACGAGCCGGCCGGCGTACATCACCAGCATCCGTTCGCAGTGCCCGGACACCACGCCGAGATCGTGGGTGATCAGCAGCAGCGAAAGCCCCAGTGCCAGGCGCAATTCATCCAGCAGCGCCAGCACCTCGGCCTGCACGGTGGCGTCGAGCGCGGTGGTCGGCTCGTCGGCGATCAGCAGTTCCGGCCGTGCCAGCAGCGCAGTCGCGATCAGCACCCGCTGGCGCATGCCGCCGGACAGCTCGTGCGGATACTGGCCCAGACGTCGACGCGGCTCGTGGATGCGCACGGCATCGAGCATCGCCTGCGCTTCACGCAGCGCATCGGCGCGGCGCATTCCGCGATGCTGCTCCAGCACCTCGGCCATCTGCAGGCCGATGGTCAGGCAGGGATTCAGGCTGCTCATCGGGTCCTGGAAGACCATCGCGATGCGGCGGCCGCGAACGCCATCGAGCATCGCTCGCGGTGCGCCCAGCAGTTCCTCGCCGAACAGGCGCACCGAGCCCTCGACGGTCGCAGTGGCCGGCAGCAGGCCGAGCAGCGCCAGCGCCGTCTGGCTCTTGCCGGAACCGGATTCGCCGACCAGCGCCAACGACTCCCCGGCCTCGACCGAAAAGCTGACGCCGTCGACGACCGTGACCCCGCGATGGCGGACGCGCAGCTGGTCGATGCGCAGCAGGCTCATCGGCCGGGCACGTCCAGCGCGGCACGCAGGGCGTCGCCGAGCCGATTGAAGGCCAGCAAGGTCGTAGCCAGGAAAGCGGCCGGGAAGATCAGGCCCCACGGCGTGGCGTCGATCGCGCGTGCGCCGTCGTTGACCAGCGCGCCCCAGCTGGTTGCCGGCTCCTGGATGCCGAGGCCGAGAAAGCTCAGGAACGATTCGACCAGGATGGCCTGCGGAATGGTCAGCGTGGCGCAGACGACCACCACGCCGCCGAGGTTCGGCAGCACATGGCGAACCAGGATCGCCGCGCTGCCCAGTCCGGAAACGATGGCGGCATCGATGAACGGCTGCCGGCGCAGGGCCAGCGTCTGGCCGCGGACGATGCGCGCCATGTCCAGCCAGCTGACCGCGCCGATCGCGACGAAGATCAACAGCCAGTGGCGACCGAACAGCACCATCAGCAGGATCACGAAGAACATGAACGGCAGCGCGTAGAGCACGTCGACGAGGCGCATCAGCAGCGCGTCGATCCGCCCGCCGAACCAGCCGGCGACCGCGCCCCAGAGCACACCGATGGCCAGCGAGACCAAGGTCGACACCAGCCCGACCGCCAGCGATAGCCGGCCGCCGACACAGACCCGGGCGAACAGGTCGCGGCCCAGGTCATCGGTGCCGAAGGGATGCGCCAGGCTGGGCGCGGCCGCCCAGTCGGCATCGAAGTCGATGGCATCGAACGGCTGCGGCGCGAGCCAGGGGCCGATCGCCGCCAGCAGCACGATCAGCAGCAGCACCATCGCCGGCACCACCACGGCCGGCTGCCCGAACGCGCCGGCCTTCATGCCGGCCGTGTCCGAGGATCGAGCAGGCCGTAGGCGAGATCGACCAGGAAATTGAAAGTCACCACCAGCGCCCCGTAGAACAGCACCACGCCGAGCACCAGCGTGTAATCGCGATTCAGCGCGCCCTGCACGAAATAGCGACCGATGCCGGGAATGCCGAACACCTGCTCGACCACCACCGAGCCGGTCATCAGGCCCGCCGCAGCCGGGCCGAGCCAGGACAGCACCGGCAGCAGCGCCGGCCGCAGCGCGTGGCGGAACACGATCAGCCGCTCCGGCAGGCCCTTGGCACGGGCGGCGCGAATCCACGGCGCGGCCAGCACTTCGCCAAGCGCGCCGCGCGTCAGCCGGGCGATCGCCGCCAGCTGCGGCAGCGCCAGCGCAACCGCCGGCAGCAGCACCGAAGCCGGGCCGTCCCAGCCGCCGGCCGGCAGCCAGTCGAGCGCCAGCGCGAACACCAGGATCAGCAGCGGCGCCACCACGTACGACGGCAGCGACAGGCCGAGCAGCGCCAGCAGCATCAGTCCGCGATCCAGCGCGCTATCGCGGCGCAGCGCCGCGATCGCGCCGAGCGCGACGCCGCCGGTCAGCGCCAGCAGCAGCGCGACCGCGCCACGTGCGGCCGACACCGGCGCGCCGTCACCGATCAGGCTGGCCACGCTGCGCCCCTCGTACTGCAGCGATGGCCCGAGATCCCCGTGCAGCAGGCCGCCGAGATAGCGGCCGAACTGCTGCCAGGCCGGCTCGTCGAGATGGAACTGCGCGTTCAGCCGCGCCTCCACTTCCGGCGCCAGACTGCGTTCGCTGTCGAATGGTCCGCCGGGGGCGGCATGCATCAGGAAGAAGCTCAGGCCGACGAGCACGAACAGCGTCGGCACCGCCGTCAACAAGCGTGTCGCCGCCCGGCTCAGCATCGGCGGCCGCTACGGCGCACGCAGCCGCAGGTCCTTGCTGGCGTGCCAGTCCAGGCTGTTGTCACGCCAGCCTTCAACCCTCGGCTTGACCAGATGCTTGGAGGCATAGAAGTAGATCGGCAGGATCGGTGCGTCATCGAGCATCTGTCGTTCGGCCGCTTCCAGCCGGCTGCGACGCACCGCCGGATCGTCGGCCTGCGCGGCCGCCTGCAGCAGCTCATCGTAGGCGGCATCGGCGTAGCCGGAGTCGTTGCGCGGATGGTGGCTCTCCAGGATTTCCGCGAAGCCGAAGGCATCGTCGCTGTCGGCGATCCAGGTGTTGCGGAAGGCTTCGGTCTCGCGGCGCGCGCGCCGATGCTGCAGGAACACCTTCCATTCCTCGTTGACCAGCGTCACCTCGGCGCCGAGCACCTGCTTCCACATCGCCGCGATCACCACGGCGATGCGCTTGTGATCGTCGGAAGTGTTGTAGCGAATCTGCACCTGCAATGGCTTCGCGGCCGAGTAGCCGGCTTCGGCATACAGCCGCCGCGCCTCCGCTTCCCGTTGCGCGCGCGGCCACTGGGCCCAGCCCGGCAACTGCGGCGTGTAGTCGTGGATACCGGGCGGCACCAGGCTCCAGGCCGGCATAGCGAGATCGTGCAGCACCTTGCGGGCGATCAGCAGCCGGTCGATGGCCAGCGACAGCGCCTGCCGCAGCGGCCGGTTGCCGGCGAACGGCGGGCGCGTGAGATTCAGCCCGTAGAAGTAGCTGCCCAGATACGGCGCCACGCGCAGCTCCGCGCCGAGCGTGCGGCGTATCCACGGCACCTGCGTGGCCGGCACCGAGGTGGTCACGTCGAGTTCGTCGGCGCGGTAGCGCTTCAGTTCGGAATGCAGATCCTCGGTCGGCAGGTAACGCACCTCGCCGATCGAGGTCTGACGGTCATTCCAGTAATAGCGGTTGCGCTGCAAGCGGATATGCGACTGCAGCCGCCATTCGACCAGCCGGTACGCGCCGTTGCCGATCCGCGCGCCCGGCGCCGGATCGCCTGCCCGATCCGCCGGATGAACCGGCGCCGCCGCCGGATGCGCGAGCAAAGCCGGCAGGTTCGGCAGCGGCCGGTCGAGACGGATGCGCAGCGTGCGGGCGTCGTCGGCCTGGACGCCGAGCGCCGATGCCGGCCGCCGGCCGGCGATCACCGCATCGCCGTTGGCGATCGCCGCGAACAGGCTGGCGTAGCCGGAAGCCGTCGCCGGGTCGAGCAGCCGGCGCAGGCCGGCTGCGAAATCCTCGGCGCTTAAGACATCGCCGTTGGACCAGCGCAGACCGTCGCGGAGCTGCAGCCGTAGTTCGCGTCCGTCGGCCTGCCAGCGCCAGGATTCGGCCGCCGCCGGCAGCAGTTCGCCGGACGGCCCGATTCCGGTCAGCCCTTCGTACAGATCCCGCAGGATGTTGCCGGCGCTGACCCCGGTCGCCTTCTGCGGATCGAGCGATTCCGGCTCGTTGCCGTTGCCGATCCGCAGCACGCCCGGCTCCGCGCGCAGCGGCGTGGACACGAGCAGGCTGGCCACGAGGCACACCGCAACGAATGGCCGCCGATGCCGGAGCCGCCGCGCCGTCATTTCACCCGGCGCACACGCAGCTGCGGACCGCTGGGTTCGAAGCGAAGCCAGTAGCTGCCGATCAGGTTGCGCCAGAGCGCGACCGGCGGATCGTTCGCGATCACGCTGAATTCGCGGTCGTCGATGACCTGCCAGCGCTGGCCGTTGTCGAGCACCAACAGCTGGCCACGCGCCGGTCCATCGACTGCGCCGACTACGCGTGCCTCGATCCGTTCGGGCTCTTTCGGCTGGTCCGGGCGGACCGGCACCTTCACTGATTCCTTGCCGAAGGCATCGGCAACCGCCGGCGTCGCCGGCTTGGCCTCGCCCGCAGCCCGGCTTGCAGGCGCCGCCGCTGCAGCGCTGTCGGCTTGCTGCGCTGCTGCCGGTGACAACGGCGGCTGAACCTCGGCCGGGTCGCCGGCCGATGGCGGCGCGGCCGTGGATGCGGGGCGGCCGAGCGCGCGGTCGTAGCAGGCCAGCCGCAAGGCGTCATCAGTGATCGGCAGGCAGCGGGCGGCGGCGGCATCCGCCGCTGC
>NZ_JBIMKV010000013.1:0-125044 GCF_051860985.1 Nevskia sp.
GGCGGCCTTTTGACCTGCAACGCAGCGACCAAAGCAATTGATGACAGGCCCTAGCGGCGCGCCTGGTCGAGCAGGCTGCAGACCTGCTCGATGCCGTCGAGCAGGCGCGGACCGGCGCGGGCCAGCCGGTCGGCGTCGATCGGATACAGCGCGCCGTGCCGGGCAGCCGGCGTCGAACCGAGCCGCGACCAGTAGGCACGGATGTCGGCCGCGTTCTCCTCGCCGCCGTACAGCACCACCTCCGGCGCGGCGGCCAGCATCGCTTCGGCCCCGACGGCGGCCGCCAGCGTCGGCAGCGTCGCGAACACGTTGACGCCGCCGCAGACCGCCATCGCCTCGGAGATCGGGCTTTTCGCGTTGACCGTGTAGGCCGGCGCGGTCTCGATCTGGTAAACGACGCGGATCGGCCGGTCATTCCGGTGCGCCGCCCGCAGCGCGGTCAGCCGCTGGCGGTAGGCGCTGGCGGCGGTGGCCGCCGCCGGGCCGGTGCCGAGCCAGCCGCCGACGGTTTCCAGCGCATCGGCCACGCCGTCGAGCGAGCTGATCGGCAGCGCCTCGACTCTGAGCCCGAGCTGGCGCAGCCGCGTGATGTTGGCGACCGGCGTGCCGCCGTCCCAGGCAATGATCAGGTCCGGCCGCTGGGCCAGCACCGCTTCCAGGTTCACCTGCCAGCCGTCGCCGATCACCGGCCGTTTCGCCAGCTGCGGCGGGAAATCGCTGTGCGCGGAAACCGCCACCAGCCGATCGCAGCCGCCGGCGGCACAGACCAGTTCGGCCAGATGCGGTGCCAGCGTCACCACGCGGCGCGCCTCGCCGTGCGCCACCCCGGTGGCCAGCAGCGTTGCCGCGATCAGCAGCGCGCTCCAGCGCATCCGGTTCACGACACCCAGGCGCCGGCGCTGAACATCGCCACCAGCGCCAGCAGGATCAGAGTCGCGCGGGTTTCCATGCGCAGCACCTCGGCCAGCGTAGCGTCGAGCGAGGAGGCGATCATCGGCCCGCTGTCCGGCGCGTCTTCCCAGTCGAGCGCGGCATTGGCGGTTTCCGCCAGCAGGCTCCAGCTGCGTCGCTGCCAGCCGTCGGTGCCGCTGACCGGTTCCCGCTGCACGCGACCGAACGCGTCGAGCGCGTCGTCCATGCTGCCGGCCATGCCGTAGAGCAGCGCCGTGATCCGCGCCGGCAGCCAGGCCATCAGGCCGTGCAGCAGCGCCGCTTGCCGCTGGGCGGCGGAGTCCTCGATCAGCACCGCCAGACGGCTGGCCACCCGGTACAGCACGGCGCCGGCCGGGCCCAGCACGATGAACCACAGGCAGGCGCCGAAGCGCCGCTCGTGGCTCTGGATGAACAGCGCGCCGAGCAGCGAGCGGTGATCGGCATCCGGCATCGGGCCCAGCTGCAGCACCCGGCTCAGCCGGGCGACGGTGGCGGCGTCGCCGGCGCTGCGGGCAGCGCGCAGCCGCTGCACGTCGTCGGCGAGATCGCGCGGGCCGAAGCAGATCAGCAGCACGGCGGCCGAGAACAGCATTTCCAGCAGCGCCGGCTGCAGCTGCCAGGCCAGCGCGGCCGTGACGGCGGCGGCGGCCAGCGCCAGCAGCCACGGCGCGCCGGCGACGTGGCGGACGGCCGCCGGCAGGCGCGGCCACAACCGCGCCAGTACCGGATCGGCCGAGCCGCTGCGGCGGCGCGACGACAGCAGCCGCTCGGCGCCCAGCGCCAGCAGCATCGCCAGCAGGATCATGCCGGGCTCCCGAGCGCTGCCCGCAGGCGCGGCCAGTCGAAATGCGGGCCGGGATCGGTCTTGCGGCCGGGGGCGATGTCGCTGTGGCCGGTGATCGCCGCCGGATGCAGGGTCGGATAGGCCGCCTGCAGCGCGCCGAGGGTGGCGATCAGCGCGGCGTACTGTGCTTCGCTGAACGGCCGGACATCGCTGCCTTCCAGTTCGATGCCGATCGAGAAATCGTTGGCGCGCGTGCGGCCGCGCCATTCGCTGACGCCGGCGTGCCAGGCGCGGCGGTCGAACGGCACGTACTGGGTGATCCGGCCGTCGCGGAAGATGCACAGGTGCGCCGATACCCGCAGGGCCGCGATGCCGGCGAAGTAGGGATCGGCCGCCGGATCGAGCCTGTTCAGGAACAGGTCGTCGATATAGCTGCCGTCCGGCGCCTCCGGGTGGGCGCCGTAGGTGTCCGGCGGCAGCGAGATGTTGTGGATCACGATCAGGCTCAGGTCGCGCGGATCGGGCCGCTCGTCGCAGTTCGGCGAGGCGCGATAGGCTGCGCCCGACAGGCGATGATCGAGCACCCGCAGCGGCGACGGAACGTCGGAGCTGACGCTGCGGTCAGACACGCGGATCGGCGTCGTCATCGGCCTTCCAGAACCACATCAACAAGGGCTTTTCCATGCGCGTGATTGTCACACTGGCTGCGGCGTTCTGCCTCGGCCTCGGGGCTGCTGCCGCTGCCGAACCGGTCAAGCCGGGCAAGACCGAAGCGGCCGGCCGCGCGGCGGCGCTGCCGTCGATCGACGTGCCGTACCAGAAATTCCGCCTCGCCAACGGTCTGACGGTGATCGTGCACGAGGATCACAAGGCGCCGCTGGTGGCGGTCAGCGTCTGGTACCACATCGGCTCCAAGGACGAGCCGGAGCGCCGCCACGGCTTCGCCCACCTGTTCGAGCACCTGATGTTCAACGGCTCCGAGCACTTCAACGACGAATTCTTCCGGGCGCTGGAACCGGCCGGCGCCACCGGCATCAACGGCACCACCAACCGCGACCGCACCAACTATTTCGAAACGGTGCCGACCGCCGCGCTCGATCTGGCGCTGTTCCTGGAATCCGATCGCATGGGCCACCTGCTCGGCGCGGTCGACCAGGCCAAGCTCGATGAGCAGCGCGGTGTTGTGCTCAACGAGAAGCGCCAGGGCGAGAACCAGCCGTACGGCAGCCTGCGGGAAATCCTGTCGAAGGAGGCCTACCCGCCCGGCCATCCGTATTCGTGGACCACGATCGGCTCCGACGAGGACCTCAACGCCGCCACGCTCGACGACGTGCGCGCCTGGTTCAAGCGCTACTACGGGCCCAACAACGCCACGCTGGTGCTGGCCGGCGACATCACCGTTGCCGAAGCCAGGGCCAAGGCGGAAGCCTATTTCGGCGCCATCCCGGCCAGCGAGCCGGTGTCCCACGCCAAGGCCTGGCCGGCGCCGATGGCCGGCGAGAAGCGGCTGGAGATCAACGATCAGGTGCCGCTGCCGCGGCTGTACGCGATCTGGAACGTGCCCGGCGATGGCGACCGCGACGTCGTGCTGCTCGGCCTGTTCGCCGATCTGCTGACCAACGGCAAGACCGGCCGGCTGTCCGAGCGGCTGGTCTATCGCGACCAGAGCGCCAGCGGCATCAGCGCCTCGGTCGACGCCGACGAGATCGCCGGCCAGTTCACCATCGTCGCCAGCGCCCGGCCGAGCGCCGATCCGAAAGCCAGCCTCGCCGTGATCGAAGCGAGCGTGCGCGAGGAACTGCAGCGTGCGCTCGAACAGGGTCCGACCGAAGCCGAGCTGGCGCGAATCAAGACCCAGCGCTACGCCGGGCTGCTGCCGGCCTTCGACGGCGTTGGCGCCAAGGGCCAGCTGCTGGCCGCCAACGAGGTCTTCCATGGCGATCCGGCCCATTACCAGCGCGAACTGCAGTGGGAGCGCGAGGCCACCGTCGCCGATGTCCGCGACGCGGCGCGGCGCTGGCTGGGCAACGGCAAGCTGGTGCTGCAGGTGCTGCCCGAGAACGGCCTGAAGGCGAGTGCCGAGACCGTCGACCGCACGAAGCTGCCGGTGCCGGCCGCATCGGCGGCGCTGCAGTTGCCGCCGATGGTCCGCGCCACGCTGGCCAACGGCCTGAAGCTGGCGGTGATCGAGCGCCGCGGCGTGCCGCTGGTCGAAATGGCGCTGATCGTCGATGCCGGCCGCGCTGCCGATGCGCCGGGTAAGACCGGCATTTCGGCGATGACCTTCGGCCAGCTCGACGAGGGCGCCGGCAATCTCGATTCGCTGGCGATCGCCCGCCGGCAGGCCGAGCTGGGCATCGAGATCGGCGCCTCGTCCGGCCGCGAGGCTTCAATGGTGACGCTGTCGGCGATCAAGCCGAGCCTGGGCGCGGCACTGGATCTGTACGCCACCATCATCCGCAAGCCGACCTTCCCGCAGGCCGATCTCGATCGCAGCAAGCAGAACCTGCTGTCGGCCATCGTCCAGGAAAAGGCGGCGCCGGGCGGACTGCTGCGGCGCGTGCTGTCGACCCAGATTTACGGCGCCGGCCATCCCTATGCCTATGTCGGCAGCGGCGAGGAAGCGGTGATCGCCGCCACCACGCGCGACGACCTGATCGCCTTCCACCGCCGCTGGCTGCGGCCGGACAACGCCACCCTGCTGGTGGTCGGCGACACCACACTGGCCGAGATCCGGCCGCAGATCGAAGCCCGCTTCGGCGACTGGAAGGCGCCGGCCGAGGCGAAGCCGGTGAAGGCCGTTCCGCCGGTGGCCCCTGCCACCGCGCCGCGCCTGTTCCTGCTCGACAAGCCGGGCGCCACGCAGTCGATCATCGCGGCGGCCAACATCGCGCCGGACGGCAAGAGCGCCGGCCAGGAGCCGATGTCGACCGCCAACACCGTGCTCGGCGGCCAGTTCATCTCGCGGCTGAACCTGAACCTGCGCGAAGACAAGCACTGGAGCTACGGCGCCAGTTCCAGCATCACCCGCACGCGCGGCCCGCAGGTGTTCCTGGCGCAGGCCCAGGTCGAGCGTGACCGCACGGCCGATTCGATCGTCGAGATGCAGAAAGAGCTGCGCGACATCGTTGCCAAGCGTCCGCCGTCGGCCGCCGAGATCGACGACGCCAAGCGCGCCGACCTGCTGGCCCTGCCCGGCAGCTTCGAGACCGCCGGCCAGGTCGCGTCGGCCTTCGCCAGCCTGATCGAACTGGAGCAGCCGGACGACTACTACAACCGGCTGCCGGCCCTGATCGCCGCGCAGACGCCGGACGCGGTGGCGGCGGCCGCGAAGGCGCTGGTCCGGCCGGACGCGCTGAGCTGGTTCGTGGTCGGCGACCTCGCGAAGATCGAGCCGGCGGTGCGCAAGCTCAAGCTCGGCGAGGTCAAGGTGCTCGATGCGGACGGGAAGGTGCTGCGCTGACCCAAGCAAAACCCCTGATTCCGGGGTTCGGAATCAGGGGTTTCCTGGGCTTGCTCCGGGTTCCGGCTTGCGCCGGGATGACCCGCCTTCGTCGGGTCAGTTCACGCCTTCGCCCAGCGGCCGCACGAAGGTGAACGCCGCCGGTTCGGTGACCAGCTTGTGGGCCGGGTCGGACACGTTGCCGGCCAGCGCCTGGAACGGCAGCGAGGCGACGAACACCACGGTGCCGATCACCGTCGCGGCCAGCCCCAGCGGCCGGGCGACCAGCAGGTCGACGGCCATCGCTGCCGCCGAAGGGGCACCGCCCGTGGTGGCTTCGTAGCCGGTGCCGTCCTGGGCACTCGCGGAGGCCGCCGCCAGCGACAATACGGCACCGGCCAACAACGACAGACCGCGTGTAGTCAGCGACATGACAAACCTCGAAGCAGATGGAAAACAGGGTGGCGGGAGCCTATGCGGGGGTCCCGGTGGCGTCAACCGAACGAGGGGGCGCGGCGACCGATGATCCACGTCGCGCTTTACCAGCCGGAAATCCCGCCGAACACCGGCAATGTCATCCGCCTGTGCGCCAACAGCGGCGCGCAGCTGCACCTGATCCGCCCGCTCGGCTTCGATCTCGACGACAAGAAATTGCGCCGTGCCGGGCTCGACTATCACGAGTACGCCAGGATGCAGGTCCACGCCAGCCTCGCGTCGCTGCAGGCAGCCTTGCCGGCGGCCCGCCTGTTCGCCTTCACCACCAAGGGCGCGTCGCGTTTCGACCAGGTGCGCTGGCAGGCCGGCGATCTGCTGCTGTTCGGCCCGGAATCGCGCGGCCTGCCGCAGGAGGTGCTTGACGCCATCCCGCCGGCGCGGCAGGTCTACCTGCCGCAGCAGCCCGGCATGCGCAGCCTGAACCTGTCGAACGCGGTGGCGGTGGCGGTCTACGAAGCCTGGCGGCAGTCGGGCTTCGTCGGCGCTGCCGCGCCTTGCTAGGCTGCGCGTTGTCCTTCCGTTGCCTTCCGCGCCGCCCAGGCTGCCTTGTCCCGTCTGTGCCGTGCAGCCCGAGCCGGCGTTCACGGCGCTGGAGATCGACCCGGCGCGCTACCGGCGGCTGGCGCGTCGCCCGCGGCCCTGGTAGCGCTGGCAGGCCGAGCGGGCGTTGCGCTCGCTGACCCAGCAGGATTTCGCGCGGATGATCGCCGGCGTCGGTGGTGCCGGCTCAGCCGCCGAGCAGCAGCCGCGACAAGCGCCATGACCAGGCGGCGGCGTTCGGTCGGCCATCGTCGAGATAGCTGATCAGCGCCGGCACGCTGGCCCGCCAGCGGGCATGCCCGGTGACGACATCGCGCAGCGCCTGTTCGCGCAGCTGCCGCAGTGCCGAGAAGTCCAGCGGAGTCGGGGCGTCCGGGTCGTACAGCCAGCCGTTCTCGCCGTGCCGGAGGTACTCGTTCATGGTCGCCCGGTCCGGCGCGATCACCGCCTGCCCAAGTGCCATCGCATCGAGCACCGACAGGCCAATGCCTTCGAGCAGGCGCGGCGCCATGAAGGCATTGCAGCCGCTGAGCAGGCGCAGGTAGTCGGCCTTCTCGAGCCAGTCCGGTACCTGCTCGATGCGGTATTCGGCACGCTCGGCCTCGGTCGGCAGCGCCAGCGTTTCGCCGGGATCGGCGACCGTGCGCAGCACGATCCGCTCCGGCCGGTGATCGCCGAGCAGCGCCTTCAGCGTCGGCCAGCCGGGCGTGCCGCGGCGCATCCAGAAGAACAGCCGCAGCGGTTCCTCGACGATCGCTGGCACGTCGTCGAGCGGCGCCGGCCAGTACTGCACGGCCTGCGATTCCAGCCCGGCGGCGCTGCAGTAGTCGTGCGCTTCGCGACAGAAACTGATCAGCCGCAGCCCGCTCGGCTTCAGCCGCCGCCACGGCCCGGGTGCCAGGCGGATGCCGTCGCGCATCGGTGCCCAGAACAAGCGCCGGCAGCGCAGCCGACGCAGCACGGCGCGCTTCGGCAAGGTCTGCCAGAACAGGATCAGGTCCGCCTCGTGGCGGTTCAGCTGATCGGCGGACAGCGGCGCACCGCCGGCCTGCCAGCTGTCGTCCCAGACCGTGCGCACCGCGAAGTGCGGGGCCAGAAGGTCGAGCAGGAAGCGGCTGCTGCCGGTCTTCAGGTGGAAGCTGTGGCCGACGAACAGCAGCTTCGGCAGGCTCATGCGCCAGCACCGTCGATGGCCGCGAGCACCCGTGCAGCCGGCAGTTCGTCGAGGCAGGCGGCGCGGCTGTCCTTGTGGCGGTCGCAACCTTCCAGCGAGCACGGCACGCAGGCTTTCAAGCCCTGCACGATCCGGACATTGCCCTGCTGCTGCAGCGGCGCGACGCGCTGCCAGGGCGTTTCGCCGCGCCCCGTCCGGCCGACTGGCCAGGGCCCCCAGACCTCCGGGTTGGTCGGTCCGAACAGCGTCACCACCGGCACGCCGCAGGCCGCCGCCAGATGGGTGACCGAGGTATCGGGGCCGACGAACAGCGCCGCGCCGCGAATCAGGTTGGCGAGGTCGCCGAGCTTCAGCTGCCCGATGACGTCGACCAGCGCAGCGTCGCCGTCCGGCGGCAGCAGTGCGCGCAGCGCATCGCCGAGTGCGCGGTCGCTGGCCGCCGGCCCGCCGCTGATCACCACACGCAGGCGGCGCTGCCGGAGCTGCGACGCCAATTCCGCCCAGTGCGCGGTCGGCCAGGCCTTGTAGCGGAACATCGGCGCCAGATGCAGCACGGCATAGGCGCCCTGGTCCGCACGGATCGGCAGCGCGGCGCTGCCGCACGGCGGCACCACGTCCGGATAGCGCGCGATACACAGCGCATCAGCCAGCTTCAGTGCCTGCTCGACCGTGTGGCGATGCACAGGATCGTTGTCGACTCGATACCGGCAGTGCCAGCGCTTCCAGCGTTCGGCGAGGGTCTGCGGGCCGGGCACGATGCCGGCGCGGACCCGGCCGGCGAGGAAGGCGATCAGGTGCGGCCGGTCGTTGGCCTGGGTCGTGATTGCCAGGTCATAGCTGCGCCACGGGAACGGCAGCTTGCGGCTGCCGGCTGGCATGGTCAGGCAGTGATCGAGATCGGGATTGCCTTCCAGCACGCCGTCAGTGCCCTTGAACACCAGCGCGTCGATGCGCGCCTGCGGATAGGCACGGCGCAGGCTGGCGATCAGCGGCGTACACAGCAGCACGTCGCCGAGCCGGCGCATGCAGATGACGAGAATGCTGCGGGGAGCGTGAAGGGGCATGCAGGGCGGGCGGTCGCGGCGGCTTCGGCAATTACCGTACGATAAATCTGTGCGCAGGAACGATCATCCGGCCGTTCCGCTGCCGCCTCCCGGGCCTGCGCCCGCGTCGTCCGTCCCTCGCCACCGATGCTGCCCGAACGCCTGAAGCCCCTGCTCCTCCCGCGCGGACTGCGCCTGCCGGAGACGCCGCCGCGGCGCCCCGCCGGCCTGCGCGATCCGCTGCCGACCTTGACCGTGGTGACGCCCTCGTACAACCAGGCGGCCTATCTGGAAACCACGATCCGCTCGGTGCTCGGCCAGGGCTATCCGGCGCTCGAATACTTCGTCATCGACGGCGGCAGTTCGGATGCCAGCCGCAGCATCATCGAGCACTACGCGCCGGCGCTCAGTGGCTGGGTGTCGGAGCGCGATCGCGGCCAGGTCGACGCGATCCTCAAAGGTCTGCACCGGGCGACCGGCGACTGGTTCATCTGGATCAACTCCGACGACGTGTTGGCCCCCGGCGCGCTGTGGACGGTGGCGGCCGCGATCCAGCAGGGCGAGGTCGATCTCATCGGCGGCGTCACCCAGCAGTTCGATGCGCACGGCAACCGCGGCAAGGTGGTCTGCCGGCAGCTCGACGTGCGCTCGCTGATCCTCGAACAGCTGCCGTCCGGCTGCCGCTGGCACCAGCCGGCCATCTGGATGCGCCGCCAGGCGATGATCGACAGCGGCATCGACACCAGCAGTCACTTCCGCTTCGACTACGAACTGCTGATCCGCTACCTGCATCGCTTCCCGCGCGTGCACTACCTGGCCGACACGCTGGCCTATTTCCGTTTCCACAGCGAATCGAAAACCATCAGCACCGGCCCGCGCTTCCGCGACGAGCATCTCGACGTGCTGGCGCGGCTGGCTCGCGAGCCGGCGTTCGCCGAGTACGCGGATGACCTGTCGCTCGGTCATCGGGCCGTGGCCTGGCTGCAGCAGGTCGATGCGCTGCTGGCCGACCGCGTCCGGCCGCGCTTCGAGCGGCTGGCCGAACTGCTGCGCGGCGCCCGCGCCGATCCGGATGCGCGCTGGACCCGCAACACCCGCCGCGCCGCCCGGCGCATCGCGCTGAAGGGCGGCCGATGAGCCTGCTACGCCGATGAACGTCGCGATCGTCCACTACAGCCTCCGGCGCGGCGGCGGCATGGAGTCCTATCTCGCCGATCTGGTGCGCGGCTTCCGGGCCGCAGGCGACACCGTGGATGTCTATGCCCGCGAGGTCGATGTCGACTGGGCGCGGACCATTGGCGCCAATGCCTTCCGGCTGCTGCCGCTGCCGTTGCCGCGGCGTTTCCGCAACCGGGTATTCGCGTCGCGCATTGCCCGCCTGGAACTGACCGATCGCTATCCGCTGGTGATCTCGCTGGCGCGCACGCGCGGCCAGCATCTGGCGATCAATGGCGGCGCCCATCCGGGTTACTGCGCAGCACTCGGCCGGCCCGATTCCGCGCATGACCGCAGCGAAACGCGCCTGGAGCGGGCGATGCTCGACAGTGCCGCCGTCGTCGTCGCCCATTCGCAGACGTTGGCGGAGCAGATCGGCCACTACTACCCGGAGGCCGCCGCCAAGACCCGGGTGATCTATCCGCCGGTCGACGACACCCGCTTCGCGCCGCGCGATGCCGCCAGTCGCGCGCGCACCCGCCAGGCGTTCGGGCTGGCGGCCGACGACATCGCCTTCGTGTTCCCGTCGATGGACCACGAGCGCAAGGGACTGGCGCCGCTGCTCGAAGCCTTCGCCCAGCTCGGCGACCGCCGCGCCCGGCTGCTGGTGGCCGGCCGCGCGGCCCGCAAGCAGCTGCCGCCGCGGGTGACGCCGCTCGGTTATGTCGACGACATGCCGGCGCTCTATGCCGCCGTCGACTGGACGGTGCTGCCGTCCCGCTACGAGCCGTTCGGGCTGGTGATCGCCGAATCGCTGGCCTGCGGCACACCGGCGATCATCGGCGGCGAGGCCGGCGTCGCCGAGCTGATGGGTCCGGACGACGGCATCCGGCTGCCGGAAATCAGTGCGCCGGCCATCCTGACCGCACTGCAGGCGGCCTGCGCCGCGCCGCGCCGGGTGGCGCCCGGCTTCATCGCCCGGCATGGCCTGCGCCGGGCCGAACACATCGAGGCGCTGAAGCGCTGCCTCCCCGTCGCCCGATGACTCCGAGGTCTGACATCCGGGCCGCGCTCGCCGCCGCCCGTCGGGTGCTGGTGATCGATCTCGGCGGCCTGGGCGACCACATCCACAGCCTGCCGGCGCTGTGGCTGATCCGGCAGAACGCGCCGCAGGCTGAACTCTGCGTGGTCGGCAACTCTGGCCTGTACGGGCCGCTGACGCCGTGGATCGACCGGCCGATCGTCTACCGCAAGGCCGGGCTCAAGGCCGATCTCGCCTTCATCGGCCAGCTGCGCCGGCTGCGCGCCGATGTCGCCATCGTCATTACCAGCAGCAATCACGCGGTGTCGTTCGGCGGCCTCAGTGGTGCGGCGCTGCGCATCGCCCGCAAGGCCGACGAGAACAAGCGCTGGTCCTGGCAGCCGTGGCTGCTGGACGTGGTCGCCGAGCACCCGTTCCACGAGATTCCGATGTACCGCCAGCGCTGGAACGCGCTGCGGGCGCTGGGCCTCGACGGCGAGCGGCCGGAGTTCCACGCCGCGATCGACGCAGGCCTGCGGCATGCGGCCGGCATCGCCGAGGCCGACGAAGGCCGCTACCTGCACCTGAGTGCCAGCGCCACCGACGATCGCCGCGACTTGCCGGTCGCGCAGATGATCGCCCTGTGGGATCGCCTGCGCGCCCGCTTTCCGGGCCGTCCGTTCGTGGTCAGCGGCCACGGCACCGAGCGTGGCCGCGCCAAGCTGGCGGCGATCCTCGCCGGCATCGGCTTCACGCCCGAGTACGTGTTCGACGGCGCGCTCGATGTCGCAGGCTTTATCTCGGTCGTGCAGGGCGCAGCGCTGCATGTCGGTCCGGATTCCGGCGGCCTGCATGTGGCGCGCCTGGCGGCAACACCATCGGTGTCGTGGTTCCGGCCCAACCATCACCTGAAGAACTGGTTCCCGGACGATCCCGGCCAGCACCGCGCTTTCGTGGCGCCGGAATCCCGCGACGACGGCCTGCACGGCTTCGATCTGCAGGTCTTCGTCGATGCCGCCGCCGAACTTCTGGACGCCGCGCGATGAGCCCGCGCGCGGTGCTGTTCGTGCCGCAGCACCAGGGCGGCGGCACCGGCGAGTTCTATCGGCTGCTGGCGGTGGCCGAGGCGCTGCACGCCCGCGACGCCACGGTGGAGATCCGCTTCCTGATGCCGCAGGCCTGCCCGCTGCGGGCGCGGCTGCCGTTCGCGTACACCGAAAGCGACCTGCCGGACCGCGAGCGCGCCCGCTTTCATGCGCGCGAGATCGCACGGCTTCAGCCGCCGATCGTGGTCTTCGACAAGACCTGCCGCGGCTCGCTGCTGCGTCACTGCCGGCGCCACGGCGCGCACGCGATCTGCATCTCCGATGAACCCGGCACCCTGGCCAAGGCGCTGCGCCTCGACTGGCTGTGGCAGCTGCCCGAGCACTGGCACCAGCGCTACCTGCTGGATCGGCCGGCGTTCAGCCGGGGCCAGCGGATCAAGGCCGCGTTCGGCAACACCCGGCATCTGCTGTTCGATGTCTGCCACGCCGAGGCCGAGCGCGCCGACAGCGCCGCATCGACCGCCACGCCGTACGTGCTGTGGGCACCCGGCGGCGGTGGCTATGTGCTCGACGGCCAGCCAGTGGCGGTGGTGTTCGCGGCTGCTGCCGATGCCGTGGCGCGGGCCACTGGCAGCCGCATGCTGATCGTCGGCGCCGAACGGCCGGCTGCCGACTCGCCGGTCGAAGCGATTCCGGCCCAGCCGCAGGCGGCGCTGATGCGGCTGGTGCAGCGCGCGACCCTGGTGGTCACCGGCGGCGGCCATCTGCTGCACCAGGCGATGAGCCTCGGCGTGCCGACGCTCACGCTGCCGCTCGGCGGTTCCGACCAGCAGGCGCGCATCGCCCGCTACGCCGACTGCGGCTGGACCGTCGCCGTACCGCCGGAGCCATCGGCCATCGCGCCAGCGACGCTGGCGCTGCTCGCCGATGACGGCCAGCGCCGGCAGATCCGCGAGCGGCTGGCGGTGCTCGGCCTGCGCAACGGCCTGCCGCTGATGGTCGAGGCCGTGCTGGCCAGGCTCGACGGCGCCAGCCGCTGACTCAGCCCAGCTCGGCCCGCTGCGGCCGTTCGGCCAGCCGCTTGACCGCTTCGATCGGACTGACGGTGCCGGCGATCACCGCACCTGCCATTTCGTGCAGCGGCATCTCGACGCCGAGCTTCGCCGCCAGCCGCAGCACTTCGGGCGCGGCACGCACGCCTTCCACGACCCCGTTGATGCCGGCCTTGGCCTGCTCCGGTGTGGCGCCTTCGCCGAGCTGCAGGCCGTAACGGCGATTGCGCGACTGGTTGTCGGTGCAGGTCAGCACCAGATCGCCGAGGCCGGCGAGGCCCATCAAGGTGGCCGGTTCGGCGCCGAGGGCGCTGGCCAGCCGGGTGATCTCGTTGAGGCCGCGGGTGATCATCGCCGCGCGGGTGTTGGCGCCGAGGCCGAGGCCGTCGGCAATGCCGACGGCGATCGCCAGCACGTTCTTGGCCGCGCCGCCGATTTCCACGCCGACCAGATCGCCGGACGTGTAGGCGCGGAAGCCGTCGCCGTGGAAGCGCAGCGCCATCCGTTCGGCAAAGGCCGGATCGTTGGCGGCCACGGTCACCGAGGTCGGCAGGCCGAGGCCCAGTTCCCGGGCGAAGGTCGGGCCGGATATCACCGCGATCGCGCGCGCCTTGCCGAGCACCTCGCCGATCACTTCATGGGCCAGCCGGCCGCTGCCCGGCTCCAGCCCCTTGGCGGCGCAGGCGATGCCCTGATCGTCGCGCAGCAGTGGCGCCAGCCGTTCGCAGGTCTCGCGAAGCGTGGGGCTGGGCGTGGAAATGACGATGTCGCAGGACGCCTGCACGGCGCGGGCGAGGTCGCTAGTGGCGACCAGCTTCGCCGGCAGCGCGATGCCCTTGAGGTAGCGCACGTTCTCGCGGCTTTCCTCCATCGTCGCCATGGTCGTGGCGTCGCGGCCCCACAGGAAGCCAGGCGCGCCGCGACGGGTCAGCTGGATGGCCAGCGCGGTGCCGAAGGCGCCGGCGCCGAGGACGGTGATCGGAGCCTGATCGGGCATGACGGACCTCGGATGGAGACGTGGGGGGGGGCGGGGCGGGGGGGGGGGCGGGCGTACCCACACCAACGTGGGGCGCGCGGGGGCCGGCCCCGGCCTCGCCGCAGTGGCAGCAGCCTTGTCAGGGTTGTCCGCGCGTCAGAGATCGCGCAGCAGCGCGTTGATGCCGACCTTGGAGCGGGTCTGGGCATCGACGGTCTTGACGATCACCGCGCAGTTGATGCTGTAGCGGCCGTTGTCGCGCGGCAGCGAGCCAGCCACCACCACCGAGCCGGCCGGCACCCGGCCATAGCTGATGGCGCCGGTGTCGCGGTTGTAGATCGGCGTCGACTGGCCGATGAAGACGCCCATCGACAGCACCGAACCCTTTTCGACGACCACACCTTCGACCACTTCCGAACGGGCGCCGATGAAGCAGTCGTCCTCGATGATCGTCGGCGCCGCCTGCAGCGGTTCCAGCACGCCGCCGATGCCGACGCCGCCGGACAGGTGCACGTTGGCGCCGATCTGCGCGCAGGAGCCGACCGTAGCCCAGGTGTCGACCATGGTGCCCTTGCCGACATAGCCGCCGATGTTGACGAAGCTCGGCATCAGGATCGCGCCCGGCGCGATGTAGGCGCCACGGCGTACCGAGGCCGGCGGCACCACGCGCGCACCCTGGGCCTTGAAGCGCTCGGCGGTCCAGCCGTCGTACTTCAGCGGCACCTTGTCGTAGCCGACCAGCGGGCCGGAGGCGAGTGGTAGGTTGTCGTGCAGGCGGAAGTACAGCAGCACGGCCTTCTTCAGCCAGTCGTTGACCTGCCAGCCCGACGCGACGGGTTCAGCGACGCGGGCGGCGCCGGAGTCCAGCAGTTCGATCGCCGCCTCGACGGCGGCGGCCACGGCCGTGTTCGAAGCATCGAGCGTGGCGCGGTCTTCCCAGGCGCGTTCGATGACGGCCTGCAGTTCGGTGTTGTTCAAGCGGAGAGTCCTGGCTGGTGTTGCGTGCGGTTACTTCGGGGTGCTTTCGCCGTTCGACAGCGTGCGGGTCAGCACTTCGCGCAGTTCGTCGACGGCCTTGTCGCTGGTGATCGGCTGGTGGCTGCGATCGGTGATGTAGAAGACGTCTTCGGCGCGTTCGCCGATGGTCGCGATCTTGGCGGCATCGAGCAGGATGCCGCGCTTGTGGAACACCCGGCCGACCAGGCTGAGCAGGCCCGGCTGATCGGCGCAGACCAGTTCCAGCATCGTGCGGTTGCGCAGCGTGTCCTGCGAGATGCTGACCGTGGTCGGCGTGTTGAAGTGGCGCAGCCGCGTCGGCCGCCGGCGGTTGACGTCGACCACCGAGATCGACGGATCGGCCAGCACCTTGCGCAGCGCCGCGCCGATCTCGTCGAAGCGATGGGCGTTCTCGATCGGCGAGCCATCGCTTTCGACAACCACGAAGGAGTCGAGCGCGTAACCGTCGGCCGAGGTGTTGATGCGGGCGTCGAGAATGCTCAGGCCCAGCTTGGCCAGCACGCCGGTCGACAGGCCGAACAGGTGGTCGCGGTCGCGCATGTAGACGAACACCGTGGTGCCGCGGCCGTCGAGCGTCTTGACCAGCACCAGCGGCAGATCGGCCTCGCTGCTCTGGGCGATGGCGTCGAGATGCCAGACCAGTTCCACCGGCGTGTGGCGCAGGAAGTAGTCGGCGTCGAAGCGGCCCCAGATGCGGTCGGTCAGCGCGCCGTCGATGTGGCGCGCGGCCGGCAGCGCATAAGCGGCGCGGCGCTGCTCGGCGACCCGCTCGGCGAGGGTGTAGGGGTTGTCGAGACCGCGGTCGAAGGCGCGCTTGGTGGAGTGGTACAGCTCGCGCAGCAGGCTTTCGCGCCAGGAGTTCCACAGCGCCGGGTTGGTGGCGCGGATGTCGGAGACGGTCAGCGCCAGCAAGTAGTCGAGCCGCGCGCGGTCGCCGACCTTCTGCGCGAAGGCGGTGACGATGTCCGGGTTGGAAATGTCCTGCCGCTGCGCGGTCAGCGACATCAGCAGATGGTTGCGCACCAGCCACGACACCAGATCGGCATCCGTGTGGCTCAGGCCGTGGTCGAGGCAGAACTTCTCCGCTTCCTTGGCGCCGACTTCCGAATGGTCGCCACCCGAGCCCTTGCCGAGGTCGTGGAACAGGCCGGCGACGAACAGCAGGTCCGGTCGGGCGACGCGGTGCATGACGTCGCTGAAGAACGGCAGCTCGTGGCGGAAGCGTTCCATGCGCAGGCGGCGCAGGTTGCGCACCAGCCGCAAGGTGTGTTCGTCGACGGTCAGCGTGTGGAACAGGTCGTACTGCATGTGGCCGATGATCTGGCCGAACACCGGCAGGTAGCGGCCGAGCACGCCGTAGCGGTTCATCCGCCGCAGCGCGCGGGTCAGGCCGTCGCCATGCTGGAACATGCCGATGAACATTTCCCGGGTGTGCACGTCGCCGCGCGTGGTCTCGATCAGCCGGCGGTCGCGGCGGATCAGGCGCAGGGTGGCGGTGGAAATGCCTTCGATCTTCGGGTGCTGCTGCATCAGCGCGAACACTTCCAGCAGCGCCCACGGCGCTTTCTGGAAGACGTCGTCGGCACGCGCTTCGATGTAGTTGCCACGCAGCTGGAAGCGGGCGTTCAGCGGCTTCGGTTCGAGGTTCTGGCCGCGGCCGAGGATGGCCTCGTCGAACAGCTGCAGCAGCATGTCGTTCAGGCAGCTCAGGGACTTGATGGTCCGGTAATAGAGCTGCATGAACTGCTCGACCGCGCGGTTGCGATCTTGGTCCTCGTAGCCGAACAAGGTGGCGATCTTGTTCTGGTGATCGAACAGCAGTCGGTCTTCGTGGCGGCCGGTGATCATGTGCAGCGCGAAGCGCACCCGCCACAGGAAATCCTGGCCGGCGAACAGCTCGTCGCATTCGGTCTTGGTCAGGAAGCCGCGCTCGCGCAGCTCGGTCAGCGACGAGGCGCCGAAATGACGCTTGGCGACCCAGGCCACGGTGTGGATGTCGCGCAGGCCGCCGGGGCTTTCCTTGACGTTCGGCTCCAGCTTGTAGGCGCTGTCGTCGTACTTGGCGTGGCGGGCCTGCTGCTCGGCAACCTTGGCGCGGAAGAAGGCGTCGACCGGCCACATCGCTTCCGGGCGCATCGCCACGTTCAGCGCGGTGAACAGCGACAGGTCGCCGATCAGCGGGCGCGCCTCGGTAAGGTTGGTGATGACGCTGACATCGCTGGCTGCCAGTTCCGCGCACTGGGTGACGCTGCGGACGGCCGAGCCGACATCGAGGCCGATGTCCCAGAGGAAGGCGAAGAAGTTCTCCAGCCGCGACTTCGCGCCTTCGAGCGCCGCCTCGTCGTAGAGCACCAGCAGATCGATGTCGGAATGCGGCAGCAGTTCGCCGCGGCCGTAGCCGCCGACCGCGATCAGCGCCAGACCGCCGTCGGTCTGCGGCAGGAAAAGGGTCCAGGCTTCGCGCAGCACCTCGTCGACCAGATGCGCGCGGGCGTGGACCAGCGAATCGGCCGGCGTGCCTTCGTGGAACAGGCCGACCAGCCGCTCGCGGCCCCAGGCCAGCGTTTCGCGGAATGCGGCGACCGGCTTGCCGCCGTCGGCGCGCAGCCGGCTGCGCACGCGGCGCGCCGAGAAGACGGCGACGCTGTCGTCTTCGCTGATATCGATCTCGGCACCCACGTCAGACGGTCTCGTCTTCGCGCAGCGTCAGGATTTCATAGCCCGTTTCGGTTACCAGCACCGTGTGCTCCCATTGCGCCGACAGCGAGTGATCCTTGGTGACGACGGTCCAGCCGTCCGGCAGCAGCTTCACTTCGCAACGGCCGGCATTGAGCATCGGCTCGATCGTGAAGGTCATGCCCGGCACCAGTTCCATGCCAGTGCCCGGCCGGCCGTAATGGACGACCTGAGGGTCTTCGTGGAACACCCGGCCGATGCCGTGGCCGCAGTAGTCGCGCACCACCGAGTAGCCACGCGCTTCGGCGATCGTCTGCACCGCCGCGCCGATGTCGCCCAGGCGGGCGCCGGGCCGCACCTTGCGGATGCCGGCCAGCATCGCTTCGCGGGTCGTCTCGGTCAGCCGGCGCGCCAGGATCGACGGCTCGCCGATGTAGAACATCTGGCTGGTGTCGCCGTGCCAGCCGTCCTTGATCACGGTGATGTCGATATTGATGACGTCGCCGCGCTTCAGCGCCTTGTTGGCCGGAATGCCGTGGCAGACGACGTGGTTGATCGACGTGCAGATCGACTTCGGGAACGGCATCCGGCCACCGCCGCCGCCGTAGCCCAGCGGCGCCGGCACGCCCTTGAGCGTGTCGACGATGTAGTCGTGGCAGATGCGGTCGAGTTCTTCGGTGGTCACGCCGGCTTTGACGTGCGGCGCGATCATGGTCAGGACCGATGCGGCAGCCTTGCCGGCCGCGCGCATTCCGTCGCGCTCTTCCGGATTCTTGATGGTGACCGACATGATGTTCGTGCGTGCCTGCTGCGTGAGGGAGGGCGTGGGGTAAGGCTGCGCCCGATGCAGATGGGGCCGCGGTGCGGGTGGTAAGCCGACAGCCGCCTATGGTATAAAGCGCGCCGCCGCAAGGCAACGACGCGAAATGCAAGCAGATTTTGCCCGATTTCGCGATCTCATCCGCGCACGTCCCTGGGTGTCCATCGAGCGATCAACGCTCGCGGATTCCACGTTGCGCGGTCAGCCCAACCCAAGGAGATTGCACCATGTCGTCGATCACGATGCGTCAGCTGCTGGAAGCCGGCGTCCACTTCGGACACCGCACCCGTTACTGGAACCCGAAGATGGAGGCCTACATCTTCGGCGACCGCAACAAGATTCACATCATCAACCTTGAGAACACGCTGCCGCTGCTCAAGGACGCCTGCAATTTCGCCGGCAAGCTGGCCGCCAACGGTGGCCGCATCCTGTTCGTCGGCACCAAGCGCGCCGCCCGCGACGCGATCCGCGACGAAGCCGTGCGCGCCGGCATGCCGCATGTCAGCCAGCGCTGGCTCGGCGGCACGCTGACCAATTTCAAGACCGTGAAGGGCTCGATCAAGCGCCTGCACGAGATGGAAAAGCAGGTCGCCGACGGCACCGTCAACCGCCTGTCGAAGAAGGAGCAGCTGCTGTTCACCCGCGAGCTGGAAAAGCTGCAGCGCTCGCTGGGCGGCATCAAGGACATGCCGGCGCTGCCGGATGCGCTGTTCATCATCGACACCGGCTACGAAAAGATCGCCGTGTCGGAAGCCAAGAAGCTCGGCATTCCGATCATTGCCGTGGTCGACACCAACAACAATCCGGACGGCATCGACTGCGTGATCCCGGGCAACGACGACGCGATCCGCGCGATCAAGGTCTACACCCAGTGCATCGCCGACGCGATCATCGAGGGCCGTGGCACCAACACCGTCAATGTCCGCGCCGAGGAATTCGCCACCGCCGGTGATGACGACGCTGCGCCGGCACGTCCGCGCCGCCCGCGTTCGGGCAAGCCGGGTGGCCGCGGCGAGCGCGCCGACGCCTGATGCTGTACGGCGCGGCGGATGCCCTCCGCCGCGCCACATTCCGGAGCGGGCGAGGCGGCGCGACAGCGCCGTTTCGCGTTCCGGGATCAGCCCGCCGGACTTGTTCCGGGGCTGACACACGAACACCGTATCGTCGGCCCGCGACGCTACTTCCCCCACATTCGAATCAAGGTTGAACCGACATGAGCACTCCCGTCACTGCTGCCCTCGTCAAGGAACTGCGCGACCGTACCGGCGCCGGCATGAGCGACTGCAAGAAGGCGCTTGAGGCGACCGGTGGCAATGTCGACGCGGCGGCCGAAAAGCTGCGCGTCGATGGCATGGCCAAGGCCGACAAGAAGGGTAGCCGCACGGCCGCTGAAGGCGTGATCTCGATCGCCGTCGGCGCCGATGCCATCGTGCTGGTCGAGACCAACAGCGAAACCGACTTCGTGTCGAAGGGCGACGACTTCAAGGCGCTCGGCGATGCCGCTGCCAAGGCCGCGCTGGCTGCCCGTCCGGCGGCGCTGGCGGACCTGCTGGCGCTGAAGGCCGCCGACGGCCAGACGATCGAGGAAATCCGCCGTGGCCTGGTGGCCAAGATCGGCGAGAACATCACCGTGCGTCGCTTCGAGATCATCGAGAAGGCTGCCGGCCCGATCAGCTACTACCTGCACGGCTCGAAGATCGGCGCCGTCGTGGCGCTGAACACCGGCGACGAGGAACTGGCCCGCGATCTGGCCATGCACGTGGCCGCCAGCGCGCCGCGCTTCCTCGACACCACGCAGATTCCGGCCGAGGTCGTCGAAGCCGAAAAGCGCGTCATCGAAGAAACCATGGCCCGCGAGCAGGCCGAGGCGCAGGCCGAGTCCGACCGTTTCGGCGGCTTCCTGAAGGAAATGGACGCCGAGCGCAGCAACGGCCACTACGACTCGCTCGACGCCGAAGGCAAGAAGAACTGGGACGACGAGTACGCCGGCGTGAAGAAGAAGTTCGGCGGCGGCTACAAGCCGAAGCCGGCCGAGATCCTCGCCAAGATGGCGACCGGCAAGATCGCCAAGTTCGTCAACGACATCACGCTGGTCGGTCAGCCGTTCGTCAAGGATCCGGACCAGACCGTCGAGAAGCTGCTGAAGGCCAAGAACGCCAGCGTCGCGCGTTTCGTCCGCCTTGCGGTCGGCGAGGGCATCGAGAAGAAGACCACCGATTTCGCGGCCGAAGTGGCCGCCGCGACCCAGGTCTGAGACTGCGTGGGGACCTGAAATTCAGGTAAAGTATTGGTGATCGAGGCCCCGGAAACGGGGCCTTTTGGTAGCTGAACCCACCTGCTGCCGCGGGTCGTCTGTTTGAAGCAAGTGCCTGAATTTCAAGTGGCATTCGGTCTGACGGCCGGCGATCCCGACAGCTGACTGACCCGGAGCCCCGTCATTGAATCAACAGACCGCCGCTGAACCGGCCCGGCCGGCCTACAAGCGCATCCTGCTGAAGCTTTCCGGCGAAGCGCTGATGGGCGATCTCGGCTTCGGCATCTCGCCGTCGGTGATGAGTTTTCTGGCCGATGAACTGAAGGAGATCGTCGATCTCGGTGTCCAGGTCGCGCTGGTCGTCGGTGCCGGCAACATCTTCCGTGGTGAAGGTCTGGCCCGCGCCGGCATGGACCGCGTCACCGGCGACCAGATGGGCATGCTGGCGACCGTGATCAACGCGCTGGCGATCCAGGACGCTATCGAGCGGGTCGGCCTCGAAGCCCGCGTGCAGTCGGCGATCCGCATCAACGAGGTCTGCGAGGACTTCATCCGCCGCAAGGCCATCCGCCACCTCGAAAAGGGTCGCGTGCTGGTGTTCGCGGCCGGCACCGGCAATCCGTTCTTCACCACCGATTCGGCTGCAGCGCTCCGCGCGATCGAGATCTCCGCCGACCTGATGCTGAAGGCGACCAAGGTTGATGGCGTCTACACCGCTGACCCGAAGAAGGACCCGACGGCCACTCGCTATGCCGAACTGACCTACGACGAGGCGCTCGACCGCCGGCTCGGCGTCATGGACCAGACCGCACTGGTGCTGTGCCGCGACCACAAGATCCGGCTGAAGGTCTACGACATGGACCGGCCGAAAGCCTTGCTGCGCATCGTCACCGGCGACAATTCGCTGGGCACGCTGGTCAAGGTCTGAACCGTTTCGCGCCGATCGCCCGACCTGCGCCAGCCCGTCATGGGTGCCTGCCGACGCTGCGACCTGTCACGCTGTATCCCGTACCTGAACCGTTTTCCCCGGAACTGAACCGATGATCGAAGACATCAAGAAAGACGCGACGGCTCGCATGCAGAAGACCGTCGATGGCTTGAAGGCCTCGTTTTCCAAGCTCCGCACCGGCCGTGCCTCGACGGCCATCCTCGACCATGTGCGGGTCGACTACTACGGCTCGGAGTCGCCGCTGTCGCAGGTGGCCAGCGTGGTCGTCGAGGACGCCCGCACGATTTCGATCGCGCCCTGGGACCGCAACATGATCGGCGCCATCGAAAAGGCGATCCTGGGTTCCGACCTAGGCATCACGCCGAACACGGCGGGCACCACGATCCGCATCAACATGCCGCCGCTGACCGAGGAACGCCGCAAGGACCTGGTCAAGGTGGTGAAGTCGGAAACCGAGAACGCACGCGTGGCGATCCGCAACGTGCGCCGCGACGCCAACCAGTCGATCAAGGAATTGGCCAAGGAAAAGATCATCACGGCGGACGAGGAAAAGGGCGCCGAAGCGGCGATCCAGAAGCTCACCGACCAGTTCATCGCCAAGGCTGATGAAACCATGAACTCGAAAGAAAAAGAGCTGATGGCGGTCGGATGACCTGCAAGCTGCCGAATCTGCCGGATGCGCGGATTCCGGGGCACGTCGCCGTCATCATGGACGGCAACGGCCGCTGGGCGAAACAACGCCTGCGGCCGCGCGCCTACGGTCACCAGGTGGGTGTGCGCTCGGCGCGTCGCATCGTGCGGGCCTCGCATCGGGCGGGGGTCAAGGCGCTGACCCTGTTCGCGTTCAGCCAGGAGAACTGGCAGCGCCCGCTGACCGAAGTGTCGCTGCTGATGAGCCTGTTTGTGCGCACGCTGCGGCGCGAGGTCGGCAGCCTGCATCGCAGTGGCGTGCGCATGCGCTTCATTGGCGATCACGCCGAGTTCCCGGCCGAGCTCAGGACGCTGATGCACGACGCCGAGACGCTGACCCGCGACAACAGCGGTCTGCAGCTGGTCATCGCGGTCGGTTACGGCGGTCACTGGGATGTTGCCCAGGCGGCCAGCAGCCTGTGCCGGGACGGCCTGCCGATCACCCCGCAGGCAATCGAATCGCGGCTGGCGGTCGCCGACCTGCCGCATCCCGACCTGCTGATCCGCACCGGCGGCGAGAAGCGGCTGTCGAACTTCCTGATGTGGCAGCTGGCGTACACCGAGCTGCATCTGGTCGACACGCTGTGGCCTGACTTCGATGAAGCCGCATTCGCTGCTGCACTTTCCTGGTACGCCTCGCGCGACCGTCGCTACGGCCGCGTGCCGGAAGCCAGCTGAGGGACATGCCATGCTGAAGCAGCGGGTCGTCACCGCCTTGATCCTGCTGCCCCTGATCCTCGGGCCGATCATCTGGTTCCCGACGCCGTGGCTGTACGTGTTCCTCGCCGGCCCCGGCCTGATCGCCGCCTGGGAATGGACCGCGCTGATGGGCTTGGTCACGTCGACCGTCCGTTTCGGCTATCTCGCACTGGTGGCCGCCTTCCTGGCGCTGGCCTGGTACGCGGCCACACTCGATCGGGCCGTCGGCGTGCTGGTGCTCGGCGCCGCCTGGTGGGTCCATGCGCTGCGGCTGATCAGCGGCTATCCGGACAACTTCCGCCGCCGGCCGCCGGCGCTCGCGACAATGGCGGTCTACGGCCTGCTGATGCTGGTGCCGGCGCTGCTTGGGCTGGCGCTGCTGCACGGGGCGGCGAACGGCCCTCGGCGCATCTTCTTCCTGTTCGAACTGGTCTGGATGGCCGACATCGGCGCGTACTTCGCCGGCCGCCGCTTCGGCCGCCGCAAGCTGGCCGTCGAGGTCAGCCCCGGCAAGTCGGTCGAAGGCGCGATCGGTGGCTTCGTCGCCGCGATGCTGGTGGCGGCGCTGTCGGCGCCATGGGTATTCGGCGCCGGCCGGTTCGACTGGCTGCCGCTGCTGCTGCTGTGCGCGCTGGTGATCGGTGTGTCGATCATCGGCGACCTCACCGAAAGCCTGTTCAAGCGCCATCGCGGTGTGAAGGACAGCGGCACCCTGCTGCCGGGCCACGGCGGCGTGCTCGACCGGGTCGACAGCGTGCTGGCGGCCGCACCGGTGCTGGCGCTGGGCCTGCTGCTGGCGGGCATCTGAACGTGATCGAGCGGCGGGGCATGAACCCAATCGAGGCTGCCGTGGTCGAAGCGGCGCGTTCGTTCCTTTCGCGACCCTGACCCATGCTCGATACCCTGCATTCCGCCGGTTCCTTCATCGTTGCCATCGGCGTCCTGGTGGCCTTCCACGAGTTCGGCCATTTCTGGGTCGCTCGGCGGTTCGGCATCAAGGTCCTGAAATTCTCGATCGGCTTCGGCCGGCCGCTGTGGTCGCGGCGCGGCAAGGACGGCGTCGAGTACATCGTCGCGATGATTCCGCTGGGCGGCTACGTGAAACTGCTCGACGAGCGCGACAGCGACGTCGTGATTCCGCCTCAGGACCTGCCGCGCGCCTTCAACCGGCAATCGGTCTGGAAGCGGATCGGCGTGTTTGCCGCCGGGCCGGCGTTCAACTTCCTGTTGGCGATCAGCTTCTACTGGCTGCTGTACATGGTTGGCGTGCCGGGCATGAAGCCGGCGATCGACGAGCCGCCCGCCAATACCGTGGCGGCGCGTGCCGGCCTGCATGCGGGCGAGCAGATCGTCGCGCTCGACGACCATCCGATCGCGACCTGGTCGGTGCTGCGCGGCGAATTGCTCGAGCAGGCGCTGAACCACGGCAAGACCCGCTTCACTGTGCGTGCGACCGATGGCCAGACCCGCAGCCTTGACGTCGACCTGAGCGCGGTACGCATCGACCCGGCACTGCTGTTCGAGGATCTGGGCTTGGCGCCGTTCGATCCGCCGTTGCCGGCCGTGGTCGGCGACGTGGTGCCCGGTAGCGCTGCGGCCCAGGCCGGCTTCCAGTCGGGCGACAAGGTCCTGAGCCTCGATGACGAGCCGGTGCCGTCGTTCCAGGCGCTGCGCCGGGCAGTGACGGCGCGGCCGGGACAGGCGATCCGGTTCGGCATCGAGCGGGCCGGCCAGCGCCAGGAACTGACCGCCATCGTCGGCTCCGAAGGCAGCGGCAGCAAGGTCGTCGGACGCATGGGATTCACCGTGCAGCGCGTGGCGGGGCAGGGTGATTTGTGGCAGGATTTGCGCGCCGAAGTGCGGCTGGATCCACTCGCCGCGGCCTCGGCAGCACTGAACCAGACCTGGCAGGTTTCCGCCCTGACCCTCCGCTTGCTGTACCGGATGGTGGTCGGGGAAGTGTCGGTCAAGAACGTCAGCGGACCGATCCAGATCGCGCAAGCGGCGGGCTTCTCGGCCAGCGCCGGAATTGTCGCGTTCGTGACGTTTGTGGCGTTGGTCAGTGTCAGCATCGGCATCTTCAATCTGCTGCCGATTCCGATGCTTGACGGTGGGCAGATCCTGTTCGGCCTGATCGAGGCGGTGAAAGGTTCGCCGCTGTCGGATCGCGTGCAGATGGCGGGACAGCAGGTCGGCATGACCTTGTTGCTGCTGCTGATGGGGCTGGCGTTTTACAACGATGTGGCCAGCGTGATCGGCTGACAACGACATTGGGTTCACGAGGGGAAGAGTTCTGAAACGTCTACGCTACACGGCACGCGGAGCGCTGCTGAGTCTGATCGCGATCCTCGTCGCCTCGCCGGCTGCGTGGGCTTTCGAGCCGTTCGTCATCAAGCAGGTTCGCGCCGAAGGGCTGCAGCGCCTGGAACTGGGCACGGTGCTGACCTATTTCCCGCTGTCGGTCGGCGACGAGATGACCGAATCGGCATCGCGCACCGCCATTCGCAGCCTCTACAGCTCTGGCCTGTTCCTCGACGTGCAGCTGGCACGCGATGGCGATGACCTGGTCATCAAGGTGCAGGAACGTCCGGCGATCGCCACTTTCAAGCTGGAAGGCAACGAGAAGGTCGGCGGCGACGACCTCAACAAGTCGCTGAAGGAAGCCGGACTGGCTGAAGGCGAACTGTTCAAGCGGGCGCTGCTCGATTCGGTCGAACAGGAACTGCGCCGCCAGTACTACGCCAACGGCTATTACGACGTGGCCATCGAGGCAAAGGTCACCGAGCTGCCGAACAATCGCGTCGACATCAACATCAAGGTCACCGAGGGCAAGGTCACCAAGATCAAGGAGATCAACATCATCGGGAACAAGGCCTTCCCGAAGGATGTGCTGCTCAGCCAGCTGAAGCTGGAGAAGACCAACTGGATGCCGTTCCAGAAGACCGACCGCTACTCCAAGCAGCAGCTGGGCGGCGACCTCGAAGGGCTCAGCTCGTTCTACCAGGATCGCGGCTACCTGCAGTTCAACGTGTCGTCGGTGCAGGTGGCGCTGTCGCCGGACAAGCAGGACATCTACATCACGATGACGGTCGATGAAGGCGCCGTCTACAAGGTCTCGAGCCACCGGTTTTCCGGCGAGATCGTGCTCAACGAAAAGTTTCTCGATGCGCTGACGTCCACCAAGGACGGCTCGACGTTCTCGCGCAAGGAAGCCACCGAATCCGGCACCCGCATCGAAGGCGCGCTGTCGGACATCGGCTATGCGTTCGCCAAGGTCACGCCGCTGCCGGAAGTCGACGAGCCCAAGCGCGAAGTGGCGCTGAACTACTTCATCGAGCCCGGCAAGCGCGCCTACATCCGGCGCATCAACTTCCAGGGCCATACCGGCACCAACGACGAGACGTTGCGCCGCGAGATGCGCCAGCTGGAAGCCGCGCCTTTCTCGAAGACTGCCGTCGAGCGTTCCCGCGTGCGTCTGGCCCGTCTGCCGTTCATCGAGGAAGCGGAGGTCGAGACCAAGCCGGTCCCGGGCTCCGACGATCTCGTCGACATCGAGTTCAAGGTCAAGGAGCGCGCGCCCGGTTCGATCCAGTTCGGCGTCGGCTTCTCCGGCGCCCAGGGCTTCCTGATCAACGCCAGCATCACCAACACCAACTTCCTCGGCACCGGCAACCGCGTGCAGCTGTCGGCCGACACCAGCAGCTTCAACCGCTCGGTGTCCGTGAGCCTGACCGATCCGTACTTCACGCAGGACGGCATCAGCCAGACGGTGTCGGCGTTCTTCCGCAAGTCGCAGTCGGTGATCCGCTTCTCGTCGGGCTTCGACACCAATGTCGTCGGTGGCGATCTCACCTACGGCATCCCGCTGTCGGAATTCACCTCGCTGCGTCTGGGCGGTGGTGTCAGCCAGACGGCGGTGAAGACTTTCCCCGGCGCATCGAGCAACGAAATCCTCGATTTCGTGATCCGCAACGGCACCTCGTTCACCGAGTTCGAGCTGCGCACCGGTATCGCCCGCGATACCCGCAACCGCACCTTCTTCGCCACGGCCGGCGCGCTGACGCGCTTCAATCTCGACGTCAACATTCCGCTCAGCGACCTGACGTTCTACAACGCCAGCGTCTCGCACGAGCAGTACATCCAGCTGCCGTTCAAGTTCTTCACCCGGCACAGCGCCACGGTCGGCTATGTTGACGGCTACGGCAAGAAGAACGACGTGCCGCCGTACGAGCTGTATTTCGCCGGCGGCGCCAACACCGTGCGCGGCTATCGCGACGGCTCGCTCGGGCCGCGCGACTTCCCGAACAACAACCCGTTCGGCGGCCGCCTGCGCGCTACGGCGCAGAACGATCTGGTGCTGCCGATCCCGGTGGTCAGCGACAACAAGACCACCCGCGCCAGCGTGTTCTTCGACGTGGGCAACGTCTACGCCAAGCCCGGCGATTTCCGGGTCTCGAGCCTGCGCCAGGCCTACGGCCTGAGCTTCAGCTTCTTCACGCCGATCCTCGGCCTGCTGAGCCTGAGCTACGCTTTCCCGCTGAACGATCAGGTCGGCGATTTCACCGACGCCTTCCAGATCAACTTCGGCACCGGCTTCTGAGCGCGCCCGCGCGCCACCGCCTTTTCTTGCAGCACCCTGTGAAACCCAACGAGAGATCAACATGATTCAGTCCCGCATCCTTGCCGCCATTGCCACCTGCGCCACGCTGGCGCTGTTTGCCGCGCCGACGGTGGCCCAGGCGCAATCGAAGGTTGCCGCCATCCGCTTCGACGACGCCGTGCGCGCGTCGCCGCAGTACAAGCAGGCCGATTCCAAGATGACCGCCGAGTTCTCGAAGCGGAAGTCGGATCTGGAAGCGCAGTCGAAGCAGTTCGAATCCGACGTCGAGAAGTTCAAGCGCGACCGCGTCACCATCAGCCCGGACGCCCAGGCCAAGACCGAAAAGGATCTGGCCGCCCGCCAGGTCGACCTGACGCAGGCCGGCCGCAAGTTCCAGGAAGATGCCCAGACCCGTCAGCGCGAACTTACCAACGACGTCGTCGGCAAGGTCCGTGATGCTGTGGTCGCCGTGGCCAAGGAAAAGGGTGTCGACATGGTCGTCGCCGACCCGGTGTATTCGACCACCGCGCTCGACATCACCGACGACGTGGTCAAGAAGCTCGGCGGCACCGCCGGCAAGTAAGGCCGCGCGCTGCCAGACCGATGCCCGCAGCCACTGCGGCCATTGCGCTGGGCGTGCTGGCCGAGCGCCACGGGCTTGAACTCCGTGGCGATCCGGCAACGCTGATCGACGGCGTCTGCGCGCTGGCCCCCGGCCAGCCGGGACGCCTCGGTTTCTGTGCCGATCCCAAGCTTCGCCCCCAGCTGGCGGTGACGCAGGCCAGCGCGGTGATCGTCACCGCGCGGGATGCAGACAGTTTCGGCGGCAATCGCCTGGTCGCGGCCGATCCGGCGGTGGCCTTCGCCGCCGTCGCCCGCGATTTCGATCGCGCCGAAGAATTTCCGGCGGTCTTCCACCCGAGCGCGACGATCGACCCCTCGGCGCGCCTCGGCGAAGGCTGCGGCGTGGGGCCCGGCGCGGTGATCGAAGCCGATGTCGAGATCGGCGCCGGCAGCTACATCGGTCCGAACTGCATCGTTCGCCGCGGGGCGGTCATCGGCGATGGCGCCCGGCTGGAAGCGCAGGTCTACATCGGCCCGGATTGCCGGCTCGGCGCCCGCGCAAGGCTGCTGCCCGGCGCGGTGATCGGCGGCCGCGGCTTCGGGCTGGCGCGCACCCGGGCCGGCTGGATCGAAGTGCCGCAACTGGGTCGGGTGGTGATCGGTGACGACGTCGAGATCGGCGCCAACACGACGATCGACCGTGGTGCGCTTGATGACACGGTGATCGAGGACGGCGTCAAGCTCGACAACCAGATCCAGATCGCCCACAACTGCCGGATCGGCGCCGGCACGGCGATTGCTGCCTGCGTTGGTATCGCCGGGTCCACCACCATCGGCCGCAACTGCATGATCGGTGGCGCGGCCGGTATCGGCGGCCACCTGGAAATCGTCGACAACGTGGTGGTCCTCGGACTGGCCATGGTCACCAAGTCGCTGACGGCACCGGGCGTGTATGGCTCGGGGCAGCCGGCGCAACCGGCGCGGGAGTGGCGCCGGGAAGTGGCGCGGATCCGGCGCTTGCCGAAGCTTGACGAACGTCTGGCCGCGATCGAAAAACTGCTGGACATGACTCCGTCAACGGGAGATGAGAACGGTGAGCAAGGCGATTTTTGACATTCGCGACATCATGGCGATGCTGCCGCACCGCCAGCCCTTCCTGCTGGTCGACAAGATCATCGAGCACGATCCGGGCAAGTCGCTGGTGGCGATCAAGAACGTCACCTACAACGAGCCGTTCTTCCTCGGTCATTTCCCGACCGTGCCGACCATGCCGGGCGTGCTGATCATCGAAGCGCTGGCCCAGGCCTGCGGCCTGCTGACGGCGATCGAGACCGGCATCAAGCCGGATTCGGGGATGATCTTCTACTTCGCCGGCATCGAAGACGCCCGCTTCAAGCGCATCGTCGAACCGGGCGACCAGCTGCGTTTCGAGGTCAGCCTCGACAAGGTCAAGCGCAACCTGCGGCGCTTCAAGGCGCGGGCGCTGGTCGACGGCGAACTGGCTTGCGAAGCGACCCTGATGTGCGTGCTGAAGGACGCTTCGCGCGGCGCGCCGGCGGACGCGGGCGCCGCCTGAGCGCTGCGATGAGTACCGCCCTGATCCATCCAACGGCGATCGTCGACGCGGCCGCCCGTCTGCACCCGACGGTTTCGGTCGGTCCGTACTCGATCATCGGGCCGGGTGTGGAGATCGGCGAGGGCACGAGCGTCGGCCCGCACGTGGTGCTGAAGGGGCCGATGCGGATCGGCCGCGACAACACCATCTTCCAGTTCGCAAGCCTCGGCGAGATCAGCCAGGACAAGACCGCGAAGGTCGACGATGCCACGCGCGTGGAGATCGGCGACGGCAACACGATCCGCGAGTACGTGACCATCCAGCGCGGCACGCTGAAGACGGCCGATGGCCTGACCAAGGTCGGCGACCGCAACTGGATCATGGCCAACGTCCACATCGCCCACGACTGCATCGTCGGCAGCGACAACATCCTGGCCAACGGCACGACCCTGGCAGGCCACGTCACCATCGAGGACTGGACCGGCCTCGGCGGCTACACGCTGATCCACCAGTACTGCCGCATCGGCGGCCATGCCTTCACCGGCGGCGGCAGCGTCATCCTCAAGGACGTGCCGCCGTTCATGATGATCGAAGGCCAGCCGGCCAAGGCGCGCGGCATCAACAGCGAGGGCCTCAAGCGGCGCGGCTTCTCGAACGATGAAATCGGCGCAGTGAAGGACGCCTACAAGCTGATCTACATGTCGGAGCTGCTGATGGCTGACGTCAAGCTGAAGCTGGCCGAGATGGCGGTGGAATCGCCGCATTGCGCGCGTCTGCTGGCGTTCATCGAAAGCTCGACGCGGTCGATCGTCCGCTGAACCACGGGCCGGCAGCGAGCCGTCCATGCACATCGCGCTGATCGCGGGCGAAGCCTCTGGCGACCTGCTCGGCGGCGCGCTGATTCCCGCGCTGCGCGCCCGGTTCCCCGACGCCCGCTTCAGCGGCGTGACCGGGCCCCGGATGCGCGAGGCCGGCTGCGACACCATCGCCAGCATCGATCGCCTGTCGGTGATGGGCATCGCCGAAGTGCTGCCGAAGCTCCCGGATCTGTTCCGGCTGCGCGCCGAGCTGGTCGCGCAGCTGTCGGCCGAGCGGCCGGACGTGGTGATCGGCATCGATGCGCCGGACTTCAATCTCGGCCTCGAACGGCGGTTGCGCAACTGCGGCCTCAAAGCTGTGCATCTGGTCAGCCCGACGGTCTGGGCCTGGCGGCAGGGGCGGGTGAAGACCATCGCGCGTTCCGCCGATCTGGTGCTGTGCCTGTTCCCGTTCGAGCCGAAGTTCTACGCCGGCCACGGCGTGCGCGCCGAGTACGTTGGCCATCCGCTGGCCGAGGAGCTGGCCGATCCGCCGCCCCAGGTCGAGGCCCGCCGCGCGCTGGGCCTGCCGGTCGATGGCCCCTGTCTGGCCGTGCTGCCCGGCAGTCGCGGCGGCGAGCTGAAGCAGCTGGCGGTGCCGTTCGCGCAGACCGCCGCGCAGCTGGCCGCGCGCCTGCCGGGGCTCAAGCTCGTCACGCCGATCGCCAAGCCAAGCCTGCGGCCGGCGATGGCGCAGGCGATCGCCGAGCACGCGCCGGGCCTGGACTGGACCCTGGTCGACGGTCATTCCCGCGAAGCGATGCGCGCCGCCGACGCGGTGTTGCTGGCCTCCGGCACCGCCACCTTGGAATGCCTGCTGCTCGATCGGCCGATGGTGGTCGGCTACCGGATGTCGGCGTTCACCGCCTTCCTGCTCGACACGCTCGGCATGCTCAAGGTGCGCTACGTCAGTCTGCCGAACCTGCTGAGCGCCGACGCGGTGGTGCCCGAGTTCCTGCAGCGGCGCCTGCAGCCGGCGGCGATGGCCGAAGCGCTGGCGCAGCTGCTGGCCGACCCGGCCGCTGCCGGGCGGCAGCGGGCGCAGTTCGCGGCGGTGCGCAGCGAGCTGCGCCGCAATGCCGCGCAGGCGTCCGCAGCCGCCATCGCCGAGCTGATCGCGGCCCGATGAACATCGCTGGCATCGACGAAGTCGGCCGCGGTTGCCTGGCCGGGCCGGTCTATGCGGCAGCCGTGGTATTGCCGGATGGTCATGGCCTGATCGGCCTGAAGGATTCCAAGGCGCTGAGCGCGCGCCAGCGCGAGCGGCTGGTGCCGGCGATCAAGGCGGTGGCACTGGATTGGGCGATCGGCATCGCTACGCCGGAGGAAATCGACGCGATCAACATCCTGCAGGCCACGTTTCTGGCCATGCGACGGGCCGTCGAAGCCCTGAAGACCGTGCCGGCGCTGTGTCTGGTCGACGGCAGTCAGCGGCCTGCGCTGCCGGTCCCGGTTCGCATGGTCGTTGGCGGTGACCGATCGGAAGCCGCGATCATGGCGGCGGCGATCATCGCCAAGGTCGCGCGCGATGCCGAGCTGGACCGGCTCGACGCGCAGTTCCCCGGTTACGGTCTGGCGCAGCACAAGGGCTACGGCACCCCGGTGCACCTGAAAGCCTTGCGCGAACAAGGGGCTAGCCGCATCCACCGGATGAGCTTTGCGCCCTGTGCCGAAGCGGCGAAGTGCGCTCGGTAGAATTCGCGGACGGCGCGTTCCCGCGCTCGTTCACCGCCTCCGGCCTGATGTTCGTCCACCTTCATCTGCACACCGAATTCTCGCTGGTCGACAGCCTGATTCGCGTCGAGCCGCCGGCGCGCAAGAGCGCGGGCGCCAATGTGCAGACCCTGACCGGCTTCGCCGCCAAGCTCGGCCTGCCAGCCGTCGCCGTCACCGATCAGGACAACCTGTTCGCGATGGTGAAGTTCTACAAGCTGGCCGAGGGCGCCGGCGTCAAGCCGATCATCGGTGCCGATGTCTCGCTGCAGGAATTCGGCGATTCCGAGGCCGCCGAAAGCGTGACCCTGCTGGTGCAGAACCAGACTGGCTACCGCAACCTGACCCGGCTGGTATCGCGCGCCTACAGCGAAGGACAGTCTCGTGGCCGACCGCGCATCCAGCGCAGCTGGCTGGCCGAGGCCAGCGACGGCCTGATCGCGCTCGGCGGCCGCGACAGCGAGATCGGCAAGGCGCTGCTGGCGGGCCGGCTCGATCATGCCCGCGCCGTCACCAGCTGGTGGGCCACGCATTTCCCGGATCGCCTGTACCTGGAAATCACCCGTTGCGGTCGCCGCAACGACGAGGATCACCTGATCGCGGCGGTCGATTTCGCACGCAGCGCGAACCTGCCGGTGGTCGCCAGCAACGATGTGCGCTTTCTGGAGCGCGGCGACTACGACGCCCACGAGGCGCGTGTCTGCATCAACCAGGGCCGTGTCATCAACGACGAGCGCCGGCCGCGCGACTACACGCCGGAGCAGTACCTGAAGTCGGCCGAGGAAATGGCCGCGCTGTTTGCCGATCTGCCGGAAGCGATCGAGAACAGCCTGCAGATCGCCCGCCGTTGCACCTTGAGCCTGAAGTTCGGCGAGAACCATCTGCCCGATTACCCGGTGCCGGAAGGCGTCACCGTCACCGAGCATCTGCGCCACGAGGCCGAGGCCGGGCTCAAGCGCCGCTTCGAGACGCAGGGCGCCAGCCAGCCGGTCGAGGATTACCAGAAGCGCCTCGATTACGAGCTGGCGATCATCGAGCGCATGGGCTTCGGCGGCTACTTCCTGGTGGTGGCCGACTTCATCCGCTGGGGCAAGGGCAACGGCGTGCCGGTCGGCCCCGGGCGCGGTTCCGGTGCCGGCAGTCTGGTGGCCTACGCGATCGGCATCACCGATCTCGATCCGCTGCCGTATAACCTGCTGTTCGAGCGCTTCCTGAATCCGGAGCGCGTGTCGCTGCCGGACTTCGACGTCGATTTCTGCATCGAAGGCCGAGACCGGGTGATCGCCTACGTCGCCGAGAAATACGGCCGCGAGCGGGTCAGCCAGATCATCACCTACGGCTCGATGGCGGCCCGCGCGGTGGTGCGCGACGTGACCCGGGTGATGGGCCATCCCTACGGCATGGGCGACCGGATTGCCAAGCTGATTCCCGGCGCGCCGGCGTTCAAGGCGGACGCCGAGAAAGCCGGTCGCTCGTCGCTGGAGCACGCGCTGGTCGAGGTGCCGGAACTGAAGGCCGCGTATGACGCCGAGGAGGAACTGCGCGAGATCATCGACCTCGGCATGGCGCTGGAAGACCTGACCCGCGGCGTCGGCATCCACGCCGGTGGCGTGGTGATCGCGCCGAAGCCGCTGACCGAGTACTCGCCGCTGTTTTGCGAAGCCGGCGGCGCCGGTCTGCGCACGCAGTTCGACATGAAGGACTGCGAGACCATCGGCTTGGTCAAGTTCGACTTCCTGGGCCTGCGCACCCTGACCATCATCGAATCAGCGGTGCAGCAGATCAACGCCCGCTATCCGTCGATGAATCTCGACGTGCTGAAGCTGCCGCTGGACGACAAGGAGGCCTACCGGCTGTACGCGGAAGGGCAGACCACGGCGGTGTTCCAGATGGAATCGCAGGGCATGCAGCGCGCCTCGGTGGACCTGAAGCCCGACTGCTTCGAGGACATCATCGCGCTGATCTCGCTGTACCGGCCGGGGCCGATGGACCTGATTCCGCAGTACTGCCGGCGCAAGCACGGGCTCGAGCCAGTCAGCTACCTGCACCCGGACATGGAAGGCGTGCTGAAGCCCACCTACGGCAACTTCGTCTACCAGGAACAGGTGATGCAGATGGCGCAGGTGCTGGCCGGCTACACGCTGGGCGGCGCCGACCTGCTGCGTCGCGCGATGGGCAAGAAGAAGCCCGAGGAGATGGCCAAGGAGCGCGGCAAGTTCGAGAGCGGCGCCCAGGCGCGCGGCATCGACCAGGCCACCGCGTCTTCGGTGTTCGACCTGATGGAGAAGTTCGCCGGCTACGGCTTCAACAAGTCGCATGCCGCCGCCTACGCGCTGGTGTCGTACCAGACGGCCTGGCTGAAAGCCCATTACCCGGCCCAGTTCATGGCGGCGGTGATGTCGGCGGAAATGAGCCACACCGACACCGTGGTGGTGATGCTCGAAGAATGCCGGCGCATGAAGCTGACCGTGCTGCCGCCGGACGTGAACTCATCGGAATACCGCTTCACGGTGAACCTCAAGGGCGAAATCCTCTACGGCCTCGGCGCCGTGAAAGGCGCCGGCGAGGGCGCCATCGAAGGGATCATCCAGGAGCGCCGCAGCAACGGCCGCTACGCTGACCTTTTCGATTTCTGCCGCCGCATCGACACCAAGAAGGCCAACCGGCGGGTGCTCGAAGCGCTGATCGGCGCCGGGGCGATGGACGCTTTCCAGCTAAATCGCCCAAGCCTGATGAAGACGCTGCCGAAGGCGCTGCAGCTGGCCGAGCAGACCGCCGCCAGCGCCGGTGCCGGCATCGCCGACCTGTTCGGCCTGGGCAGCGCCGGCGAAGTGGCCAGCGCGCCGAGCGTCGCCGCCGAGATCGAGCCGGACTGGGAAGCCAACGAGCGGCTGGCGATCGAGAAAAAGGTGCTGGGCCTGTATCTGTCCGGCCATCCGGTGACCGCCTTCAAGTCGATCATCGACCAGGTCTGCAGCGGCACCATCAAGACGCTGATCGACGAGAATGCGGTACCGCCGGAATACGCTGGCAGCGCGGGTGGTGGTGGCGACGACGAGGATGGTGCGCCAGCACCGCCGCGCCGCCGGGGCGGACGCAAGCAGGTGATGCTGGCCGGCTGGCTGACCGACATCCGCACCATCATGGGCGACCGGCCGGGCAAGATCCTGATCCTCGACGACCGTACCGCGCAGCTGGTCTGCTGGCTGGATTTCCAGGACTGGCAGCGCTTCCAGACCCTGCTCAAGCCGGACACGCTGGTGTTCGCGACCGGCTCGATCAGCGCCTCGCAGCGCGAGGGCCGGGAGCTGGAGTACCGCCTGCAGGCGCGCAGCTTCTACGATCTGGACAGCCTGATGCGCGAGCGCACCGAGCGCGTTACCCTCAACTGGCGCAAGCCATCGGTGGCGGTTCCGGCGCTGGCGCAGCGGCTGACGCCTTTCCGCAGTCCGAATGGCGCGACCGTTGCAGTGGAATACTGGAACGGCGTGGCGCGAGCGGTGCTCGACTGGGGAAGCAGCTGGCGTCTGAAGTACGACACGGCGGCCGAAGCCGAATTCAAGCGCCTGCTGGGTCCGGACAGCGTCAGGGTCGAATATCGGCGCTGGGTGGCACCGGTTTCATCCAATCAGAGGTCTAGGGCAGAATACGACGATGGCGAATAACTTGACGTACCTGGATTTCGAGCAGCCGATTGCCGACCTCCAGAAGAAGATCGAAGAGCTGCGTTTCATGACCGGCGGCTCAGAACTCAACCTGACCGACGAGATCTCCCGTCTCGAGTCCAAGATCGGCGAGGCGACCAAGTCGATCTTCGCCAACCTCACGCCCTGGCAGATTGCCCAGCTGGCCCGCCATCCGCAGCGGCCGTACGCGCTCGATTACGTGCACGGCGTCTTCACCGAATGGGAAGAGCTGCACGGCGACCGCCATTACGCCGATGATCCGGCGATGGTCTGCGGCGTCGCCCGGCTGGAAGGGCGCGCGGTGGTGGTCATCGGCGAGCAGAAAGGTCGCGATGCCAAGGAACGCGTCTACCGCAACTTTGGCATGCCGCGCCCCGAGGGCTACCGCAAGGCGCTGCGGGTCATGAAACTGGCCGAGAAGTTCAACCTGCCGATCGTCACCTTCATCGACACGCCGGGTGCCTATCCGGGCATTGGTGCCGAAGAGCGCAACCAGTCGGAAGCAATCGCTCGCAACCTGTTCGAACTGTCCAAGCTGCGCGCGCCGATCGTCTCGACGGTGACCGGCGAAGGCGGCTCCGGCGGTGCGCTGGCCATTGGCGTGGCCGATCACGTGATGATGCTGCAGTACGGCATCTACTCGGTGATCTCGCCGGAAGGCTGCGCCTCGATCCTGTTCAAGAAGGCCGAGCGCGCCAAGGAAGCGGCCGAAGCGATGCGCGTCACCTCCAAGGATCTGCTGGAGTTCAAGCTGATCGACGAGATCGTGCCGGAGCCGCACGGCGGTGCCCATCGCGATCCGGCGCTGATGATGGCGACGCTGAAGGAGCGCATCGTCCACCACGTCGAGCGCCTGTGCCGGGTGCCGATGACCAAGCTGCTGTCGGACCGCTACGGTCGCCTGATGACCTACGGTACCTTCGAGGAACCGGGCGAGCTGCCGGTGTCGAACTCCGCCGCCGCCTGAGCATTTCGCGGCGTCACGGTTGCTGTCGAAAAGCCCGCTTCGGCGGGCTTTTTCGTGGCCGCGCCGCGCTGCCTACACTGGCGTCATGTCTGCTCCACCGTCCGTCCCGTCGCCCGCCCTGATTCCGCCGCTGCCGGCGCTGCCGGCCGGCGCGCGGGTGCTGTTGGCCTATAGCGGCGGGCTCGATTCGACGGTGCTGTTGCACGCGCTGGCGGCGCGGCGGACACGAGGCCTGATCGCGGTGCATGTCCACCATGGCCTGCAGGCCGCCGCCGATGGCTGGGCTGCTGCCGCCGCCGCCGGCTGCGCCGCGCTGTCAGTGCCGCTGATCGTCCGCCGTGCCGCAATCGCCGAGCGCGCCGCCGCCGGCCCGGAAGCGGCCGCCCGTGAAGCGCGCTACGCGCTGCTGCGCGGCGAGATGCGGCCGGGCGACCTGCTGGTCACCGCCCACCACCGGGACGACCAGGTGGAAACCGTGCTGCTGCGGCTGATCCGCGGCGTCGGCGTGCACGGGCTGGCGGCGATGCGGCCGCTCAGCGACTTCTCGCCGGGCCTGCTGTGGCGGCCGCTGCTCGACCAGCCGCGCGCCGCGCTGCAGGCGTACGCACGGCAACACGCGCTGCAGTGGATCGACGACCCGCACAACGAAGACCCGCGCTACGCGCGCAGCTGGCTGCGTCAGGCGCTGCTGCCGGGCCTGCGGGCGCGCTTTCCGCAGACCGATGACAGCCTGGTGCGGACGGCGCGGCTGGCGGGCGAAACCGCTGGGCTGCTGGACGAACTGGCAGCCGGTGACCATGCCGGCGCCGCCGCCGGCGCGGCCTTGTCGGTCAGTGCGCTGCTGGCGCTGTCAGCGGCCCGCCGCCACAACCTGATCCGCTGGTGGCTGACGCGCCAGCAGTTCCGTGCGCCGTTCGCGGTCACGCTTGATCGCATCGACCGCGAACTGCTGGCGGTCGCGGCCGACGCCGAGCCGCTGATCCACTGGCCCGGCTGCGAACTGCGGCGCCATCGCGACCGGCTGTTTGCGATGGCGCCGCTGGCAGCGCCGCCGCCGCGCGGCACCTGGGGGATCTGGCAGGCGAATGCGCTGCCGGTACTGCCGCCCGGTTGCGGCCGTCTGCTCGGCGCGCCGCCGCCGCAGCCGATCCGCATCCGCAGCCTGGAGCCGGGCGAAGCGATCCGGCTGGCCGGCCAGCACCACCGCAAGACCTGCCGGAATCTGTTTCAGGCGCAGGGCCTGCCGCGCTGGGTGCGGACCCGGCTGCCGGTGCTGGAAGTGGGCGACGAGGCCCGCTGCATTGCCGGTATCGGTGCGACCGAAGGCTGGCAGGCGTTCCTGGCGGCGAGCGGCTGGCGCGGGCACTGGCATCCCGATCTGGTGGGTTTGCCGCCATGCATTGCGCTGACGGCCGCTCCGCTCGCCCCCGATTGCCCGTAAAATCCGCGCTTCTTTCGCGCCCCGCTTTCGCCCATGCCCGACGTTTCCCAGGCCCCAGCCCTCGCGGCGGGTCAGACCCGTTTCATTTTCGTCACTGGCGGCGTGGTGTCGTCGCTCGGCAAGGGCATCGCGGCGGCCAGCCTCGGCGCGATTCTCGAGTCGCGTGGCCTGACGGTGTCGATGATCAAGCTCGACCCGTACATCAACGTCGACGCCGGCACCATGAGCCCGTTCCAGCACGGCGAAGTGTTCGTCACCCAGGACGGCGCCGAAACCGACCTCGACCTCGGCCACTACGAGCGTTTCCTGCGCGGCAAGACCAGCCGCCTGTCGAACGTCACCACCGGCCAGATCTACCGCCACGTGCTGGAGAAGGAGCGCCGCGGCGACTACCTCGGCCGCACCGTGCAGGTGATTCCGCACATCACCGACGAGATCCAGAACCGCATCCGCGATGGTGCCCGCGGCGCCGACATCTGCCTCGTGGAGATCGGCGGCACGGTCGGCGACATCGAGTCGCTGCCGTTCCTGGAGGCGATCCGCCAGATGGGCGCCGAACTCGGCCACAAGCTCTCGATGTTCGTCCATCTGACTCTGCTGCCGTACGTGAAGTCCTCAGGTGAGCTGAAGACCAAGCCGACGCAGCACTCGGTCAAGGAACTGCGCTCGATCGGCATCCAGGCCGACGTGCTGCTGTGCCGCTCCGAGAAGCCGATTCCGGATGGCGAGAAGCGCAAGATCGCGCTGTTCACCAACGTGCCGTACCGCAACGTGATTTCGGCGGTCGACCTCGACGACATCTACAAGATCCCGGGCTGGCTGCACCAGCAGGGCTTCGACGATCTGGTCGTCGAGCATTTCGGCCTGCAGTGCCGCCCGGCCGATCTCAGCGCCTGGGAGCGCGTGGTCGAGGCGCGCGCCGAACAGGATGTCGAAGTGCAGGTGGCGATGGTCGGCAAGTACGTCGACCTGGCCGATGCCTACAAGTCGCTGAACGAGGCGCTGTATCACGCGGGCCTGCATACCGGCACCCGGGTCAAGATCCGCTTCATCGAATCGGAAACCGTCGAAAGCCAGGGCCTGTCCGTGCTGCAGGGGGCCGACGCGATCCTGGTGCCTGGAGGCTTCGGCGAACGCGGCATCGAAGGCAAGATCGAAGCGGCGCGCCATGCCCGCGAGAACCGCATTCCGTATCTCGGCATCTGTCTCGGCATGCAGGTGGCGGCCATCGAATACGCCCGCAATGTCTGCGGCCTCGACGGGGCCCATTCCACCGAATTTGCGCCGACCTCGCCGCATCCGGTGATCGCGCTGGTCACCGAGTGGAAGGACGCCACCGGCCGCATCGAGACGCGCAGCGAGAACTCCAACCTCGGCGGCACCATGCGCCTCGGCATCCAGACCTGCCGGCTGATCGCCGGATCGAAGTCGCGGGCGTTGTACAACTCCGAGCTGATCGGCGAGCGCCACCGCCACCGCTACGAGTTCAACAACAATTACCGCGACCTGCTGCAGGGCAGCGGCATGAAGATCGCCGGCACCTCGGAAGACGGCGAACTGGTCGAGATCCTCGAACTGCCGGATCACCCGTGGTTCATCGGCTGCCAGTTCCACCCCGAGTTCACCTCCACGCCGCGTGACGGCCATCCGCTGTTCGAGGGCTTCGTCCGCGCGGCGCGCGAGCAGCATCTGGCCCACCAGGCCCCCGAACCCAACAAGGTGAACGGATGAAACTCTGCGGACGCGACATCGGCATCGACCAACCGCTGTTCCTGATCGCCGGCCCGGACACGCTGGAATCGCTCGATCTGGCGCTGGAAGTCGCGTCCCACATCAAGGCGATCGCCGATCGCCTCGGCATCCTGTACGTGTTCAAGGGCTCGTTCGACAAAGCCAATCGCTCCTCCGGCCGCAGCTATCGCGGCCCGGGCCTGGAGGAGGGCCTGAAGATCATGGAGACGGTCAAGGCCAAGGTTGGCGTGCCGGTGCTGACCGATGTCCACGAGGACACGCCGGTGACCGAAGTGGCGGCAGTGATCGACGTGATCCAGACGCCGGCCTTCCTGTGCCGGCAGACCAACTTCATGCAGAAGTGGGCGATGAGCGGCCGGCCGATCAACGTCAAGAAAGGCCAGTTCATGTCGCCCTGGGAAATGGGCAATGTCATCGACAAGATGACCGACGTGGTTCCGGCCGGCCATGTCGAGCAGAGGCCGTTCATGCTCTGCGAGCGCGGCTTCAGCTTCGGCTACAACAACCTGGTCGCCGACATGCGCGGGCTGGCGATCATGCGCAAGTTCGCACCGGTGGTGTTCGATGCCACCCATACCGTGCAGCTGCCGGGCGGGCAGGGCACGGCGTCCGGCGGCATGCGTCCGATGATTCCAGTGCTGGCCCGCGCCGCCGTGGCTGCCGGGGTCACCGGCGTGTTCATGGAAACCCATCCGAAGCCGGACGAGGCGCTGTGCGATGGCCCGAATTCGCTGCCGCTGTCGGAAATCGGCGACCTGCTGGAAACCCTGGTCGCGATCGACCGGCTGGTGAAGGGCAAGCCGCTGCTGGAAGCGCGGCTCAAGGCCTGATGCAATCCCGATCACGCTGCGCGGCCCCGCTGTCATGGCGGGACTGCTGGGCGCGACGTAGAATTTCGAAAATTTCCCCCTGAAACAAAACCAACAAGAGGTTTGCTGATGTCCGAGATCGTCCGCGTCCTGGCCCGTGAAATCATCGATTCGCGCGGCAACCCGACGGTGGAAGCCGAAGTGTTCCTGGCCAGCGGATTTTCCGGACGTGCCGCCTCGCCGAGCGGCGCCTCGACCGGCACTCGCGAAGCCGTCGAGCTGCGCGACGGTGACAAGAAGCGCTACTTCGGCAAGGGCGTGCTGAAGGCGGTCAAGCATGCGGAAACCGAGATCGCCAAGGCGGCGGTCGGTCGCGATGCCCAGGATCAGGTCGGCCTCGACGAAGCGCTGATCAAGCTCGACGGCACCGAGAACAAGTCGCGCCTCGGCGCCAACGCCATCCTCGCGGTGTCGCTGGCCACGGCGCACGCCGCCGCCGCCGAGAACGACCAGCCGCTGTTCCGCCACCTCGGCGGCCTGCAGGCCGACACCTTGCCGGTGCCGATGATGAACGTCATCAACGGCGGTGCGCATGCCGACAACAACATCGACATCCAGGAATTCATGATCCTGCCGGTCGGTGCCAGCAGCTTCTCGGAAGCGATGCGCACCGGCGCCGAGATCTTCCACACGCTGAAGAAGGTGCTGCATGGCCGCAAGCTGAACACGGCCGTCGGCGACGAAGGCGGCTTCGCGCCGAACCTGGAATCCAACGAAGCTGCGCTGGCGGTGCTGATGGAAGCGATCTCGGCCGCCGGCTACAAGCCGGGTGTCGATGTCTTCCTCGGCCTGGATGTCGCCTCCAGTGAATTCTTCAAGAAGGGCAAGTACCACCTCGAAGGCGAGGGCAAGCAGTTTTCGGCCGACCAGTTCACCGACTACCTCGCCGGCCTCGTCGACCGCTACCCGATCATCTCGATCGAAGACGGCTGCGCTGAAGGCGACTGGAAGGGCTGGGGCCTGCTGACCGAGAAGCTCGGCTCGAAGGTGCAGCTGGTCGGCGACGACCTGTTCGTCACCAACACCAAGATCCTCGCCGAAGGCATCATCCGAGGCATCGCCAATTCGATCCTGATCAAGCCGAACCAGATCGGCACCCTGACCGAAACCCTGGCCGCGATCCGCATGGCCACTGACGCCGGCTACTCGGCCGTGGTCTCGCACCGCTCGGGTGAAACCGAGGACGCGACCATCGCCGACATCGCCGTCGGCACCGCCGCCACCCAGATCAAGACCGGCTCGCTGTGCCGCTCGGATCGCATGGCCAAGTACAACCAGCTGCTGCGCATCGAACGCACGCTCGGCAGCCGCGCCAAGTACCCGGGCGCTGCCGGCTTCCCGGTCGCGGTCGGCAAGTAAAACAGGGCCATGCCATGAACCGCCGCGCCGCTGTCCTCATCCTGAGCGTGATGCTCGCCGGGCTGCAGTACCGGTTCTGGATGGGTGACGGCGGGGTCTACGAAACCGGCCGCCAGCGCGTGGCGGTGGAATCGCGGATCGCCGACAACGCGCGCCTGCAACTGCGCAATGCGGCCCTGCAGGCGGAAGTCGACGACCTGCGGGCCGGCGGTGCGGCGATCGAAACTCATGCCCGCAAGTCGCTGGGCATGGTCAAGCGCGACGAAACCTTCTTCCTCGTCGTCAACGCGACTGCCGGCCGCGATGTCGCCACGCCCTGATCGGCCGCTGCCGATCCTGCGATGACCGCCAGCCCGCGCCGCAACGGCGGCCCGACACCGCGTTACTGGGCCGTGCTGCCATCGGCCGGCGGCGGCGCCCGCATGGGGCTCGGCAAGCCCAAGCAGTACCTGAACCTGCGCGGCCGGGCGCTGCTCGAATGGAGCCTGGCGCCGTTCCTCGATGCCGGCTGGATCGACGGCGTGGCGCTGGTGCTGGCACGCGGCGACAGCGAGTTCGCCAAGCTGCCGATCGCCCGTCATCCGAAGATCATCACGGTGACCGGCGGCGCGGCCCGGGTCGATTCGGTGCTCGCCGGCCTGGCGGCGATCTCGGCGGTCAGCCAGCGCCTGCAGGCGCCGGTCTTCACGCTGATCCACGATGCGGCGCGTCCCTGTCTGACGGTCGAGGACATCGAGCGCCTGCGCGACGAGGCCAGCGACGACAACGGCGGTCTGCTGGCGCTGCCGCTGACCGATACGCTGAAGCGGGCCGCGCGCGAGCGCAGCGCCGCCACCCTGGATCGTGCGGATCTCTGGCGGGGCCAGACGCCGCAGCTGTTCCGGCTCGATCTGCTGCGCAATGCGCTGGAACGCAGCCGTGGCCGGACGCCGGCGTTCGACGACGAGGCGGCAGCGATGGAGGCCGCCGGCTACAAGCCGCTGCTGCTGCGCGGCCGGGAGTCGAACCTCAAGGTCGTCTGGCCGGAAGATTTGCCGCTGGCCGAGTTCTGGCTGTCGCGGCAGGAATACGCGCGCTGAGCGCTCACGGCGCCTCCAGCCAGATTCGCCAGGTTTCGCTGCCGTTGACCTGCAGCGAATAGGTGCCCGGTTTCTCGATCAGGTAGATATCCTCGCCGCCGCCGTGCAGCACGATGTTCTGCGCGACCTTGCCGTCGCCGTCGCGCAGGTACATCACGAAGATCGCGCCGTCGCTCTGGTAGCGCAGGCGCTGCGGTCCGGCAATCGTGAACGGCTCGGTGGTGACGCCGTGGCGGCCGGCAAAGCGGGGCGGTGAATGGCGCACCGCCAGCGCGTCGAAGCAGAGCAGCCTTGGCGCCGGATCGACCAGCGCCCGGCAGGCCTGCAGCTCGCCGGGGATGTCGATGCTGCCGGCCGCTGCACGCTGCGTGATCGCCAGCAGCAGCGCCAGCGTCCGCAGGCCGGCGGCCGGCGTGATCGGCACGCTCACTTCGCGGGTTTCGCCTGGCCTTCCTCCCAGGCCTTGGTGCCGGTCTGCCAGTGCTGCGGGCAGCCGGTGCAGCCCTCCATCAGCGCGTCCTGGAAGATCGCGAAGCGGATCAGCGCGCCTTCCATCGTCGCGTTCGACAGGTTGGCCTCGTAGAACTTGGTTTCCTGCAGATCGGTGCTGATGAACTTCGCACCGTCGAAATTGGCGCCCTTGGCCATCGCCTTTTCGAGCGTGGCGGCGGTCAGGTCGGCGCCGCTCAGGTCGGACTTGGCCATCCGCACGAAGCGCAGGTCGGCGCCGCGCAGGCTGGCCTTGGCGAGCTTGGCGCCGCCCATGAAGGCAATTTCCAGACGGGCGCCGTCGAGATTGGCACCGTTGAGCCGGGCGCCGTTCAGGTTGGCGTGACGCAGGTCGGCCCGGGCCAGGTTGGCGCCGTCGAGCTGCGCGCCTTCGAGGTTGGCGTGGCGCAGGTCGGCATGGCGCAGGTCGACTCCCGGGCATTCGGTTTTCGGTGCGATCAGGCAGCCGTTGATGACCCAGGGATCGGGTCGCTCGATGGTATTGACGATGACATCCACGGCTTCGGCAGGCAGCGCCAGCGCGAAGCCGATCAGCACGGCAGGAAGGAATTTCATGGTGCGGGTCCTCGAAAAAAAATCAGCCGGCCGTCCGTTGCACGGAAGGCCGGCCGAATCTAGTTAAGGTCGTGACCTTGCCTAGAGGAGTCGTGACGGTGCCGGTTCTGGCGAACGGCGGCACCGCGGGGAATGAGGCTCAATCGGCGCGGGCAACCGCCTTGTCGCTGCCGCCGTCGGCGACGCTCTGCGGAATCTCGAAGACCCAGAACGAGCCGCCCTGCGAGACCGGCTTGGTCAGGTCGGCCATGTCGCCGCCCCACAGCGGCACGGCGCCGCCGTAGCCGGAGGCCACACCGAGGTACTGGCGGCCGCCTTCTTCCCAGGTGATCGGCGAGGACACCACGCCGGAGCCGGTCTGGAATTTCCACAGTTCCTTGCCGGTCTTGGCGTCGAAGGCCTTGAAGTAGCCGTCGCTGGTGCCGGTGAACACCAGGTTGCCCTTGGTCGCCAGGGTGCCCGACCACAGCGGCAGCGGCTCCTTGGCTTCCCAGACGATCTTGCCGCTCTTCGGGTCCATCGCCCGCAGCACGCCGACGTGGTCATCGAACTGGCGCTTGATGCGGAAACCCTGGCCGAGATATGCCGCGCCTTTCTTGTAGGTGACGTTCTCGGTCCAGTAGTCCTCGCTCCAGTCGTTGGAGCCGATGTAGAACAGGCCGGTCTCCGGGCTGTAGGACATCGGGTTCCAGTTCTTGCCGCCGAGGAAGTTCGGCGTGACCTGGATGGTCTTGCCCTTCGATTCACCGGCCTCCGGCTGCGGCGGACGCTGGCCCGGGTTCTCGATCGGCCGGCCGGTCTTCAGGTCGAAGCCCTTGGCCCAGCTGATGTTCGGCACGAACGGGTAGGCGCCGATCAGCGAGGTCGGCTTGTTGATCTTGCCGTCGCGGGCGGTCAGCTTGTCGGTATCGGTGACGAAGAAGAAGCCGTTGCGGTCGGCGTGGGCGCCGGCGCGGATCTTCTTGCCGTCCTTTTCCAGGTCGAACAGGATGATTTCGTTGTTGCCGGAGAAGTCCCAGGCATCGTTCGGCGTGTGCTGGAAGAAGCCGACCGGCTCACCCGTCGACGGGTCGATGTAGACCTGGCCGGAGGTGTACAGCGAGTCGCCCGGCGTGCGCTTCCAGGTGTTCCACGGCGCCGGGTTGCCGGTGCCGACGACGATGGTGTTGGTCTTCTCGTCGAACGCTGCGGTCTGCCACGGCGCACCGCCGCCGTGATGCCAGGCCTCGACCTTGGTCTTGCCGTCCTTCTCGTTCGGCCAGCTCGGCGCCTTGGCGTCGCCGGTGGTGGTCGAGTCCTTGCCGTTCAGGCGGCCCATGTGGCCTTCGACCAGCGGCCGCATCCAGATTTCCTTGCCGGTGTCCGGATCGCGGGCGTACAGGCGGCCGACAACGCCGAATTCGTCACCCGAGGAGCCGTGGATCAACAGCACCTTGCCGCTCTTCTGATCCTTGATGATGGCCGGCGCGCCGGTCATCGTGTAGCCGGCCGTGTGGTCTTCGAACTTCTCCGACCAGACCACCTTTCCGGTCTTGGCGTTGAGCGCGACGATGCCGGCGTCGAGCGTGCCGAAGTAGACCTTGTCGCCGTAGATCGCGGCGCCGCGGTTGACCACGTCGCAGCAAGGGCGGATGTCGTCCGGCAGCCGGTGCGAGTACGACCACAGCTTCTTGCCGGTCTTGGCATCAAGCGCGAACAGGCGCGAGTACGAGCCGGTCACGTAGATCACGCCGTCGTGCATCAGTGCCTGGCTTTCCTGGCCGCGCTGCTTCTCGTCGCCGAAGGAGAACGACCACTTCGGCGTCAGCGAGGCGACGTTGCCGGTGTTGATCTTCTCGGCCGGGCTGAAGCGCTGCGCCTTCGGGCCGAAGCCATAGGCCAGCACGTTCTCGGTGCTCGCCTGGTCGTTCTGGATGTCTTCCCAGGTGACCAGCTTGTCGGCCCGGGCGCTGCCGCCGGCGGCCATCGCGATCAGTCCTGCGGAAATGGCGGCGGCCAGCGGCTGCAGGCGGCGCGGCTTGGGATGCGTCATGGATGTCCTCCTGATGTGTATTTGTCTTGGCGTCCGGTGGGCTTGCGTCACCGTGCGGGAGGACTGTAGGGAGGGCTGCATGAGGGGCGCCTGAGACAGGTCTGAGAAGCTTCTCAGGCGCTGCCTGCTGCGGGGTCGAGGTTGCCGGCGTCGGGTGCCAGGCCGATGCGGCAGCCGATGCCGCGCACGGTGGCGATCTCGGTTTCGCTGCCGTGGGCTTTCAGCTTGCGACGCAGATAACCGAGATAGACGTCGACGGTATTGATGCTGAGCTCGCCGTTGTTGCCCCAGGCACCGGCCAGCAGGCGTTCGCGGCTGACCACTTCGCCGGCGTGGCGGGCCAGGTACAGCAGCAGGTCGAACTCGCGGCGGGTCAGGCTGATCAGCTGGCCGGCGCAGCTGACTTCGCGGGCACGCACGTCGATTGACAGGTCCGCCACCTGCAGCAGGCTGCGTTCCGGGCCGGCGGAGCCGCGCCGCGCCAGCACCTTGACTCTCGCCAGCAGCTCGTCGAACGCGAACGGCTTGGTCAGGTAGTCGTCGGCGCCGTTGCGGAAGCCGTCGAGCTTCTCGTCGAGCGAATCGCGCGCCGTGAGCATCAGGATCGGCACCATCTGGCCGGCCTCGCGCAGGTAGCGCGCCAGCGAGCAGCCGTCGCCATCGGGCAGCATCAGATCGAGGATCAGCACCGCATAGTCGGCGCCGGTCAGTTGTCGTGGCACGCCGCTGATGCCGCGCAGCCATTGCACGCTGAAACCTTCTGCGGCCAGGCCGCGCGTGACGAAGCGGCCGATGCCGGGATCGTCCTCGACTAGCAGGATGCTGTTGCCGTTCACCGCGCCTCCTCGACCGGAAATTCCATGCGTACCACCAGACCGCCGTCGTAGGCGTTGCGGGCGCTGATCCGCCCGCCATGCTGTTCGCTGACCCAGCGCGCCACCGCCAGGCCCAGGCCGGCGCCGCCACGTTCGCGGCCGTCGACGGTCTGGTAGTACGGGTCGAAGATCTTCGGCAGCATTTCCGCCGAGATGCCCGGCCCCTGATCGGCGATCTCGATCGCATGGCCCTGCGGACCGTGCTCGATCCGGGCACTGACCCGGCCATCGGCCGGAGAGAACTTCACCGCGTTGTCGATCAGCGCCAGCGTCGCCTGCCGGATCCAGCTGGCATCACCGATGATCCAGGCCGGCTCGCTGCCGGCGTCGGTTTCCAGGAATACGCTGCTCGACCGCGCGTAGGCCTCGGCTACCGTGGCGGCTTCGCGCAGGCCGTCGCGCAGGCTCATGCGTTCGCGCTCGATCTGCACGCGGCCGTCTTCCGAGCGGGCCAGACCGATCAGGTCATTGAGCCGGCGGCGCAGATAGCCACTGGTGGCCAGGATGTGCTCGAGCGCACTGCGGTAGCCGTCGACCGATTCGTCGCGGCTGCGCAGCGCCACCTCGGCTTCGCCGCTGAGCACGGTCACTGGAGTCCGCAGTTCGTGGCTGATCTTGCCGAAGAACAGCCGGCGGCTGGCGTCGATCGCGCGCAGGCGTTCGCTGGATTCCTCCAGCTGCCGCGTGCGCTGCCGCACGGTGTCCTCCAGCGCTTCGTTGACGCGGGTCAGATGCGCCTGCTGCTCGGCCAGCCGGCGCGCCATGGCGTTGCACTGGCGGGCGAGGTCGGCCAGCTCCAGCGGCCGGACGACGTTGATCCGGTGGCCGAGATCGCCATCGGTGAAACGCCGCACGCCGACCCTGAGGTCGCGCACCGGGCTCATGATCAGCGCGTGGATCAGCGCCATCGACAGCACCGCGCCCAGTGCCGCCAGCAGTCCGGCCAGCGGCGTGCCCCATTCCAGCCGCTGGCGCAGCCGCTGCATGTCGGCCAGGGTCTGCTCGACTTCCTCCGCCTCGTCGGCCGAGACCGAGCGGACCAGCCGGTCGATGCGCGCGGTGTCGCCGCGGACCGTCTGCTCGAAGAACGCCTGCACGGCGGCGGCGGCGTCCTGGCGGGTGCTGGCCATCGATGGCTGTTCCAGGCGCATGTGCAGCTGCGCGAACAGGGTGCGCATCGCCTCGGCGTTGCGGATCTCGCGCACCCGGTCGTCGCGCGAGGTGCCGTGGCGCTCGAATTCCTCGTCGATCAGCACCAGCAGGCGCTTGAACAGCGGCTCCACCGCCTCGGCGGTCGGCCGGCCCAGTTCGGGCATCGCGTTGGGGCTGGCCAGGGTTTCCATCTCGGCCAGCAGCAGGCGGCCGAATTCCGCTTCCAGTCGGTTGATGATCGCCAGCTGTTCATAGGAATTGCGGGCATCGCCCAGATGTTCGCTGGCGCGCTGCACGCTGAGCGTGGCCAGCGCCGCCATCAGCCAGACCAGCAGCACGGCGCCGGCCGCCGTGGCGATCAGCACCGCGCGCACCGACAGCACCGGTGCCGGCAGGGCGGATTCGAGTGGAGGCGAGGGCGGGAGGGTCATCGGCATTCGGTGGTCGGCCGGCGCACTGATCGACGCTGCCCCGGCGACCGTGGGTTATAGGAGGTCGATGCCGGGCCCGGAATGGGAAAAGCTCACGGCGCAAGGGTTTGCGCGACGGCCGACGTGCGCCGGGGGAACGCGGCTTGCACCGCTGGCCGCGCGCGCCGCATCACCGCCGCCGCGTCGCGACAGCGGCGTCGGAAATCCGTTGGCATTGCAATGGAATTCCGTGAGGATTCGGCCGTTGTCGGCTGGCATGGTCGCGTCGAACCGGATGCCCGGCGCTGCACCGCCCGCGACCCATCAACCCTAGTCCGAGGACAACATGACCAAGAAGTGCCTGCCTGCCATCGCTGTTGCCGCCCTGCTGACCCTGCCGCTGCCGGCCGCCTGGGCATTGCCCGATCTGGCGGTCGGCGTGACTGCCGGCACGGCCGGCATCGGTGGTCAGCTGACCACCCGGCTGCTGCCATTCGTCAACCTGCGCGGCTCGATCCAGGGGCTCGGCTACAACCGCTCGCTGAGCAAGGACGGCATCGATTACGACGGCAAGCTCAAGCTGCTGACCTACGGCGGCTTTGTCGATGTCTACCCGTTCATCAAGGGGCCGCGCCTGTCCGCCGGTCTGATCGGCAACGCCAACAAGGTGCAGCTGCGCGCCAGCTGCCCGGGAAGCTGCGAGGTCGGCGACCTGATGGTGGCCGGCGACAGCGCCCGCGTCGATGGCCGGCTCGGCTTCCGCAATGTCGCACCGTACCTGGGCCTGGGCTTCACCAACCCGATGCAGGGCCTGCCCTTCTTCGTCGGCTTCGACGCCGGTGTGATGTTCCACGGCAAGCCGAAGCCGAAGCTGGCGGCATCCGGCACCGGCTCGGTCACCGACAGCAGCGGCAATACCCGCGACAACGTCGACCTGGCCACCGATCCCGACGTCCAGGCGGCGATCGGCGACGAGGAGGCCAATCTGGCCGCCGATGTCAACCAGTACTCGCTGTATCCGGTGGTCCAGCTGAGCCTCGGCTGGCGGTTCTGAGCGCCGGCGGCCGGCAGACGGCAGCGCGGTCGGCCGCCGGCCGTGCCGAGCGGCTAGACTCCGCCGCGCCATGAGCCTGCCGTCCGATCCGCTGCCGCCTGTCCTCGCCATTTCCGGCCCCACGGCGGCCGGCAAGAGCGGGCTGGCGATGGCGCTGTGCGAGCGGCTGGCCGGCCGGGCGGAGATCGTCAGCGTCGATTCCGCGCAGATCTATCGCGGCATGGACATCGGCAGCGCCAAGCCGGATGCCGAGGCCCGCGCCCGCGTGCCGCATCACCTGCTCGACATCCTCGACCCCGCCGAGCCGTACTCGGCGGCCCGCTTCGCGGCCGATGCGGCCGAGGTGATCGAGGCGATTCGCGGTCGCGGTCGGGTGCCGGTGCTGGTCGGCGGTACCCTGCTGTACTTCCGGGCGCTGTTCGACGGCCTGAGCGAACTGCCGTCGGCCGACCCGGCGTTGCGCGCCGAGTTGGAAGACGAACGCGCCCGGATCGGCCCGGATGCCCAGCATGCCCGGCTGGCGGCGGTCGACCCGGTGACGGCGGCGCGCCTGCACCCGAACGATGCCCAGCGCGTTCAGCGGGCGCTCGAAATCCAGTTGCTCAGCGGCCGGCCCGCATCGCAGTGGCATGCCGATCCGAAGCCGCAGGGCCGGGTGCCGGGACGGCTGCTGCGTTTCGCCGTCCAGCCGCCGCCGAAAGCGCTGTTCGATCAGCGGATCGCAGCGCGGTTCTCGCAGATGGTCAGTGCCGGCCTGATCGACGAGGTGTCGACATTGCGCGCACGCGGCGATCTGCATCTGGACCTGCCGTCGATGCGTGCGGTCGGCTACCGGCAGGTCTGGCAGCACCTCGACGGCGCCTTCAGCCGGGCCGAGGCGATCCGGCGCGGCGTCATCGCCACCCGCCAGTACGCCAAGCGGCAGATGACCTGGCTGCGTGGCGAGGGTGAACGCTGGCGATGGATCGATCCTGCGGAACCGTCCGCACTGGACGCGGTCTTGTCAGCGGCGGGATCATGACCCTGGTCATCTCCCGGCCACCTCATTGCGCTGCGGCCGTCGGATTGACCTTGATTCGGTGCTAGACTTTTTCGCCGCTGGTGCGCTGTTCACGCCCTCAAAAAACTCAAATAAAGGTAGCTGACATGTCAAAAGGACAGACTCTGCAGGAGCCATTCCTGAATGCCCTGCGCAAGGAGCGCATCCCGGTTTCGATTTATCTGGTCAACGGTATCAAGCTGCAGGGCCAGATCGAGTCGTTCGACCAGTTCGTGGTGCTGCTGAAGAACACCGTGAGCCAGATGGTCTACAAGCACGCGATCTCGACGATCGTGCCGGCACGGTCAGTGCGCATCTCGGACGGTGACGGCGACGACGCCCAACCGGCCGGCGTTTGACCCACAATCCTCCGCCGTACGCGACTGCCGACGACACGGCGGCAGCCGCACAGGTCACGCGCCAGAAAGCGGTTCTGGTGCATCTGGAATTCCCCGGTACCGATTTCGACGCCGACCGCATCGAATTCGTCGAGCTGGCCCGTTCGGCCGGCCTTGACGTGGTGGGCGTGATCGGCGGCAAGCGCGAACGCCCGGACGCCGGCACCTATGCCGGCAGCGGCAAGGTCGACGAAGTGGCGCTGGCCGCCAAGGCGGCCGGAGCGCAGTTGGTGGTGTTCAACCACGACCTGAGCCCGAGCCAGGAGCGCAACCTCGAAAAGCGCTTCGAGTGCCGGGTGATCAACCGCGCCGGGCTGATTCTCGACATCTTCGCGCGCCGCGCCCGTTCGCACGAAGGCAAGCTGCAGGTCGAACTCGCCCAGCTCAACCATATGGCGACCCGCCTGGTGCGGGGCTGGACCCATCTCGAACGGCAGAAGGGCGGCATCGGCCTGCGCGGCGGCATGGGCGAGACGCAGCTCGAAATCGACCGCCGCCTGCTGCGTGGCCGGGTCGACACGCTGAAGAAGCAGCTCGAGGCGGTCAAGAGCCGCCGCGCGCAGAACCGCCACGGCCGCAGCAAATCCGATATCCCGACGGTGTCGCTGGTCGGTTACACCAATGCCGGCAAGTCGACGCTGTTCAACGCCATGACCGGCGACGCCACCTTCGCGTCGAACCAGCTGTTCGCCACGCTCGACACCACGGTCCGCCGGGTGGAACTGAAAAGCGGCGAGACTGCCGTGCTGGCCGATACCGTGGGTTTCATCCGTGATCTGCCGCATGACCTGATCGCGGCGTTCCGGGCCACGCTGGAAGAGTCGCGTGAAGCCGACCTGCTGCTGCATGTCGTCGACGCTGGCGATCCGGAGCGCGGTGCGCGGATCGAGCAGGTCGAGGCAGTGCTGAAGGAAATCGGCGCCGACGAGGTGCCGCGCCTGCAGGTCTACAACAAGATCGACCTGCGCGAAGGCGAGACCGCGCACGTCGAGACCGATGCCGACGGCGTGCCGCAGCGGGTATTCGTGTCGGCACGCAACGGCGAAGGGCTGGAAGCGCTGCGCGACGCCATCGCCCGGCGGCTGTATCCGGACCTGGCCGATGAAACCCTGGTGCTGCCGCCACGGGCCGCAAAGCTGCGCGCCCAGCTGTTTTCGCTGCACGTGGTGAAATCCGAATCGATCGACGAGGAAGGCAATTGCCATCTGGTCGTCAGGCTTCCGGCCGCGCGCCTGGATCGCCTGTGCCGCGAGGCCGGCATCACGCCGCCGGTCCGTACCTCGGGCCCGGCAGTGCACTAAAATCGACGACGCGCGGAATACCTCTTTCCCCTTGTGGGCATCGTCACCGCGGCACGCCTGCGAACCGCTGCGATGCACGCCAATACTGGAGTAGTCACCTGATGGCTTGGAACGAGCCCGGCCCCGGCCGCGATCCGTGGAACCAGAATCCCGGCGGCAAGCGCGGCAAGGAAGGGCCTCCCGACCTCGACGCCATGCTGAAGAAGCTCAAGGAGCGCTGGTTCGGCAAGGGCGGCGGTCGCGGTCCGGCCAGTGGCGACGCCGGCGTCCCGAAGGGCTTCGCCGGCCTGCTGCTGGTCGTGTTCGCCGCCTTCTGGCTGTACATGAGCTTCTACACGGTCGAAGAGCAGCAGCGCGCCGTGATCACCCGCTTCGGCGCCTATGCCGGTACCACCGGCCCCGGCCTGCACTGGGCGACCTGGCCGATCGAGCGCGTCGAGGCGGTCGGCTTCACGCAGGTGCGCCAGGCCAACGAGAAGGCGACGATGCTGACCCAGGACGAGAACATCGTCGACGTCGACCTGTCGGTGCAGTTCCGGGTGTCGTCGGCCGAGGAGTTCGTGTTCAACATCCGCAAGCCGGAAGACACGCTGCGCCAGGCCACCCAGGCGGCGATGCGCGAGGTGGTGGGCCGCTCGACGATGGACTTCATCCTGACCGACGGCCGTCAGGCCGTCGCGGACCAGATCAAGGCCAGCCTCCAGGAGCGACTGAACGACTACAAGGCCGGGCTCGTGGTCACCGAAGTCAACCTGCAGCAGGCGCAGCCGCCGGACCAGGTGCTCGACGCGTTCGCCGACGCGATCAAGGCGCGCGAGGACAAGGAGCGCCTGCAGAGCGAGGCCGAGGCCTACGCCAACGATCGCCTGCCGCGCGCCCGTGGCGAAGCAGCGCGCCGGATTGCCGAAGCCACCGCCTACCGTGACCAGACCGTGGCGCGTGCCCAGGGTGATGCGGCGCGCTTCACCGCGCTCTACGACGAGTACCGCAAGGCGCCGCAGATCACCCGCAAGCGCATGTACTACGACGCGATGACCGAGGTCTACGGCAACACCAGCAAGGTGCTGATCGACATCGACAAGGGCAATCCGGCGTTCTACCTGCCGCTGGAGCAGCTGCTGCGCAACGCTCAGAAGTCGGCAGCCGATCCGGGCAGCGATTTCAACGGCGGTTCGCAGCGCAGTTCGCCGACCCGCAACAGCGCCGACGATGCCGCGCGTTCGCGCGATCGCAGCCGCTGAAGGAGTCTTGAAAACCATGAATACCAGCAACAAGCAGACGTTCGTCCTGGCAGCGGTGATCGCCGGCCTCCTGCTGCTCGTCAACAGCGTGTTCGTCGTCGACCAGCGCGAAAAGGCGCTGCTGTTCAAGTTCGGCGAAGTGCAGCGCTCCGATTTCACGCCGGGCGTGCATTTCAAGCTGCCGATGATCGAATCGGTCAAGAAGTTCGATGGCCGCCTGCTGACGCTCGACAACAAGACCGAGACCTTCCTGACCGTCGAGAAGAAGAACGTCGAGGTCGACTTCTTCGTCAAGTGGCGGATCAAGGACGTCGGCAACTACTACCGCGCCACGGGTGGCGACGACCTGGTCGCCGAGAACCGCCTCGCGGCGATCATCAACCCGGGCCTGCGCGCGGAGTTCGGCAGCCGCACGATCCAGCAGGCGATCAGCGGCGAGCGCGACGAGATCATGACCGCGCTGGAAAAATCGGCGACCTCGAAGGTCAGCGAGCTGGGCATCGAGCTGGTCGACGTCCGCATCAAGAGCATCAACCTGCCGCGCGCGGTCAGCGAGTCGGTCTACCAGCGGATGCGCGCCGAGCGTACCCGGGTGGCGTCAGACCTGCGCGCCCGTGGTTTCGAGGAAGCCGAGAAGATCAAGGCCGAGGCCGATCGCAGCGCCCAGACCTCGATCGCCGACGCCTATCGCGAAGCCGAAAAGCTGCGCGGCGAGGGTGATGCCAAGACCGCCGAGATCTCCGCCAAGGCCTATGGCAGCGACCAGGAGTTCTACGCTTTCTACCGCGCGCTGAATGCCTACCGCGACAGCTTCCGCGACCAGAAGGACGTGCTGGTGCTGGAGCCGGATGGCGAGTTCTTCAAGTACCTGAAGCAGAGCGGCGAGGGCGGTGGCCCGCGCCGATGATGGTGGATGTATTGCGTGCACTGGCGCTCGTGCTGGTGCTGGAAGGTGCCGTGCTGTTCCTGATGCCCCAGGGCATGAAGGAAGCCTGGAAGCGGATGATCGAAAGCCATGAGCGCGTGCTGCGCACCATCGGCCTCGGACTGATGGTGACCGGCCTGCTGGCGCTGCAGATGATTGCCTGGAACGCTTGAACGTGACTCGACCCTGGATGCTGCCCGATGGCGTGGAAGAAGCCCTGCCGACCACCGCCTGGCGGGTCGAAGGCCTGCGCCGCGTGCTGCTCGACCATTACCGCGCGCACGGCTACGACCTGATCCTGCCGCCGCTGATCGAGCATCTCGACACCCTGCTCAGCGGCGCCGGCAGCGACCTGGAAGATCAGACCTTCAAGCTCACCGATCCGGTCGGCGGTCGTCTGCTCGGCCTGCGCTCGGACATGACGCCGCAGGCCGCACGGATCGCCGCCCGGCATTTCGCCGATGTGCCGGTGGTGCGCCTGTGCTACCTCGGCACGGTGCTGCGCACGCGGCCGGACAGCCTCGGCGGCTCCCGGGCGCCGCGCCAGGTCGGCTGCGAAGTGTTCGGCGAACGCGCGATCGGTGCCGATCTGGAAATCCTCAAGCTGATGCTCGACACGCTGCGGCTGGCCGGCATCGGCGACGCCCACCTCGATCTCGGCCATGTCGGCATCTACCGGGCACTGGCCTCCCAGCTGGCGCTCGACGAGGACGACGAAACCGCCGTGTTCGACATCCTGCAACGCAAGTCGCAGCCGGACCTGCGCGATTTCGCCTCGGCGCGTTCGCTGCCGCAGCGAACCGCCAGCGGCCTGTCGGCGCTGATGGAGCTGAATGGCGACGTCAGCGTGCTGCAACGTGCGCGGCAGACACTGGACATCGGCGAGCCGGCGATCGCCGAGGCACTGGCGCAGCTGGAAGCCGCCGCCGACTACCTGACCCGGCTCGAACACCCGGCGCCGCTGCACATCGATCTGGCCGAGCTGCGCGGCTACCGCTACCAGACCGGCCTCGTGTTCGCCGCCTTCGTGCCCGGCCACGGCCGTGAAGTGGCACGCGGCGGGCGCTTCGACGGTGCCGGCTCGGCACGGCCGGCGACCGGCTTTTCGGCGGATGTCAACGAACTCCTGCGGCTCGGCGATTGCTGACCGCGATCGCGGCCGGCAAGGCCGCGGCTCACAAAGTGGAATGGAACGGGAACATGGGTAAATCAGTCGTTGTTATCGGGGCCCAGTGGGGTGATGAAGGCAAGGGCAAGATCGTCGATCTCTTGACCGACAAGGTCGAGGCCGTGGTCCGTTTCCAGGGCGGTCACAATGCCGGCCACACGCTGGTCATCAACGGCGTGAAGACCGCACTGAACCTGATCCCCAGCGGCATCATGCGGCCGGGTGTGGCCTGCCTGATCGGCAACGGCGTGGTGCTGTCGCTGCCGGATCTGATCAAGGAGATCGAGAAGGTCGAGGCGACCGGCGCTTCGGTGCGCGATCGCCTGAAGATCTCCGAGGCGGCACCGCTGGTGCTGCCGGTGCACGCCAAGCTCGACCAGGCGCGCGAGCGCGCCCGCGGCGAAGCCAAGATCGGCACCACCGGCAAGGGCATCGGCCCGGCCTACGAGGACAAGGTCGCGCGCCGCGCGATCCGCGTTTCCGACCTGTTCCACCGCGAAGTGCTGGCCGCCAAGCTCGGCGAGCTGCTGGCTTACCACAACTTCGTGCTGGTCAATTACTTCAAGGAAACGCCGGTCGATTTCCAGGCCACGCTCGACGACCTGCTGCGGTATGCCGAAGTGATCCGGCCGATGGTCGCCGATGTCACCGAGCTGCTGCGCCTGCAGTTGGCCAAGGGCGACAACGTGCTGTTCGAGGGCGCGCAGGGCGCGCTGCTCGACATCGACCACGGCACCTATCCGTTCGTGACGTCGAGCAACACCACGGCGGGCGGTGCGGCGACCGGCTCCGGCGTCGGCCCGCGCAACCTCGATTACGTGCTCGGCATCGTCAAGGCCTACGCCACGCGCGTCGGCTCCGGTCCGTTCCCGACCGAACTCGACGACGAGATCGGCCAGGGCATCCGCGAGCGCGGCAAGGAGTTCGGCACCGTCACCGGCCGGCCGCGTCGCTGCGGCTGGTTCGACGCGGTCGCGGCACGTCGCTCGATCTTCAACAACAGCGTGTCCGGCCTGTGCGTGACCAAGCTCGACGTGCTCGACGGCATGGACACGGTGCGCATCTGCACCGGCTACACCGTCAACGGCAAGCCGATCGAAACCCTGCCGATCGGCGCCGAAGGCTTCATCAACGTCGAGCCGGTCTACGAGGACCTGCCAGGCTGGTCGGAGACCACTTACGGCATCACCCGCTACGACGACCTGCCGCTCAACGCGCGGGCGTATCTCAAGCGCATGGAGGAAGTCTCCGGCGCCGAGGTCGCGATCGTGTCCACCGGACCCGATCGCGATCACACCATCGTGCTGCGCAACCCGTTTGGTTGACGCGGTTTCGACACCCCGGTCCTCGGTCACCGGTATGGGGCGCGCGCCGCTGGCGGCGGGCGCGATTACGGTGACCGAGGACCCATGACCACCATCGAGGCAACAACGAAGTGACAAAAGAAAAAGGCCACCGCGAGGATGGCCTTGAGCAACAGCAGCAATCTTTTCCGCGGCAGGCAAAACGATCGATATCGATCGGGCTGCTGCGTCATCGTCGCCAGCCGGGAACCCTGTTCGCCGGCGTGGTGACGCCCACAAAAAAGGCCGCCATTGGCGACCTTTTTCTTGCAACCCTGCGTGTACATCTGGTGCCGAAGAGAGGACTCGAACCTCCACGGTTTTACCCGCTAGTACCTGAAACTAGTGCGTCTACCAATTCCGCCACCTCGGCTCAGGGCGCGCAATGTAATCGGACCTTGGGGGTCTGTCAATGAAGAAATCAAAAAATAATGGCAGCCGTCGCGACCTGCCCGACGACAAGTCGCCCGCGCTGTCGAAGAAGGGCAAGACCGGCGGCTTCGGCTGGGGTCGCAAGTCGGCGCCGGAGCCACTCGACTGGAAGGCGAACGACGCCGAATTCGCCGCCGAGTCGTCCCGCTACGCGAATCCGTTGCCGAGCCGCAACCACATCCTGAAGACGCTGGTCGAGTCGCCCGAGCCGATGACGCTCGACGAACTGATCGCCCATTTCGGCCTGAAGAAGCTCAACGAGCAGGAAGCCTTCACCAAGCGTCTGGTGGCGATGGCCCGTGAAGGCCAGCTCACGGCCGCCGATCGTCGCGGCGCCTATCGCGCAGTGCTGACCGAAGACGGCCAGACCATCGAAGCGAAGCCGCGCTCGGGCATCACCGTCGACGGCAAGGTCATCGCCCATCGCGACGGCTACGGTTTCGTGCAGCCGGACAACGCGGCCGCCGGCGACAAGTCCGGCGACGTGTTCCTGTCGCCGCGCCAGATGAATTCCTTGATGAACGGCGACCGGGTGAGAGTCCGCGTGATCGGCACCGATGCCCGGGGCCGCCGCGAAGGCGCCCTGGTCGACGTGCTCGAACGCGGCACCACCCAGGTGGTCGGCCGCCTGCATGCCTCGAGCATCGGCGGCGGCGGCATCTTCACGGTGATCCCGAGCAACCCGAAGAACCCGGAAACCATCATCCCGGCCAGCGAGCTGGGCGGCGCCAAGCCGGGCCAGATGGTGGTCGCCGAACTGACTGCACCGCCCGGCGAGCGGACCATGCCGGTCGGCCGCATCGTCGAGATCCTCGGCGATCACATGGCGCCGGGCATGGAGATTGCCGCGGCGATCCGCGCCCACAAGCTGCCGTTCGAATGGCCGGAAGGGGTGGAGGCAGAAGCCGAAGCCTTCGGCCCGGTGGTGACCCCGGCGCACTGGGGCGAAGACCGCGAGGACCTGCGCGAACTCGGCCTGATGACCATCGACGGCGCCGACGCCCGCGACTTCGACGACGCCGTCTACGCCGAAGCCGTCAAGGGCTGGCGCGGCGGCGGCTGGAAGCTGTGGGTGGCGATTGCCGATGTCTCGGCCTATGTCACGCCGGGCAGCGCGCTGGATGCCGAAGCCACCGAGCGCGGCACCTCGGTGTACTTCCCGAACAACGTCATCCCGATGCTGCCGGAAGCGCTCTCGAACGGCCTGTGCTCGCTGAACCCGAACGTCGACAGGCTGTGCATGGTCTGCGAGATGCGGGTGTCGCCGGATGGCGAGGTGTCGAAGTCGAAGTTCTACAAGGCGGTGATGCGCTCCAAGGCGCGGCTGATCTACGACGATGTCGCCGCGATGCTGGAGAACCCGGACTGCGAGCAGGCGCAAGCGCGCCCGGAACTGCTCAAGCCGCTGAACACGCTGAAGGCGGTGTTCGAAGCGCTGTTCGCGGCCCGCGAGAAGCGCGGCGCGATCGACTTCGAAGGGACCGAAACCAAGATCGTGTTCGGCGAGGGCCGCAAGATCGAGAAGATCGTGCCGGTGCAGCGCAACGTCGCCCACCGCCTGATCGAGGAATGCATGATCGCGGCCAACGTGCAGGGCGCGCTGCTCGTCGACAAGCACAAGATGCCGGCGCTGTACCGCGTGCACCAGGTGCCGGACGGCGACAAGGTGGCGATCCTGCGCGAGTTCCTGGCCGGCCGCGGCCTGCGGCTCGGCGGCGGCGAGACGCCGGTGGCAATGGACTACGCGAGCCTCTTGGCCAGTGTGAAGGGCCGCGAGGACGCGTCGCTGATCCAGACGGTGATGCTGCGTTCGCTGATGCAGGCGCGCTACCAGCCGGCCAACGACGGTCACTTCGGCCTGGCGCTGACCCACTACGCGCACTTCACCAGCCCGATCCGCCGTTATCCGGATCTGCTGCTGCACCGGGCGATCAAGCACGCGATCGCCAAGCGCAAGCCGGCGACCTTCACCTACACGCTGCCGCAGATGGAAGCGCTGGGCGCGCACTGCTCGATGACCGAGCGAAGAGCCGACGACGCCACCCGCGACGTCAACACCTGGCTCAAGTGCGAGTTCATGCGCCACCGGGTTGGCGAGGACTTCGACGGCATCGTCGCCAGCGTCGCGCCGTTCGGCCTGTTCGTCGAACTGGTCGGCCTGTACATCGAAGGCATGCTGCATGTCTCGCAGCTGAAGGGCGATTTCTACGAGTTCGATGCCAAGCACCAGCGTCTGGTCGGCAGCCGCTCGAAACAGGTCTACGCGCTGGGCCAGAAGATCCGCGTCAAGGTCGTGCGGGTCAGCCTCGACGAACGCAAGATCGACCTGGAGATCGTCGACAAGGGCGGCGCCCGGCAGGACGACGGCGGCCGTGGCGGCCGCGATGGTGGCCGGGATGGCGGCCGCCAGCCGACCGCGATCAAGCCGGGCAGCCGGCGCGGCGCGCGGCGATGACGCCGTGCCGTGCCCGGTGGGCGGCGGCCGTCGCTGCCGGCCTGCTGTTGCTGGCCGGCTGCGCCAGCGATCCGGCGCCGCCGGCTGCGGCGGCCGACGCGCTGTCCGGCGGACCGCTGGCAATCGCCGACGCGATTCCGGAAGCACAGCAGGCGGCCGTGATCGCCGGCTTCGACGCTGCGCTGAAGGCGCGGCTGGCGGCGCTGCCGCTGTCTCCGGCCTATCGCCTGGTCAGCAGCGGCGGCAGCCAGCCGTCGCGGCTGATCCTCGAGCCGGATCGCGCCTTCGAGTTCGGCAGTGCCCAGCTGAAGCCGGCGCTAATGCTGCCGCTGGCCGACACCGTCGAGGCCGCCGGTCTCGGCGGTGCCTGGGTGGTCCATGTGATCGCCATCGCGGCGACCGCTGACGACGCCGATCTCGCCGAACGCCGCAGCGCCTCGGTACTGGCCTATCTCGCCAGCCAGGGTCTGCGCGGTGGCCGGCTGCGCGCGGAAACCCGCAGCGGCGGCGCAGCGAGCCTGGAAGTGCAGTTCGTGCCGATCATCCAGGGTCGCGAGGCCCGCGCCTGGATGCCGCCGGAGTCGGTCGCGGCGCGCCGCTGAGCGTCCGCGCGCCCGTCTGATGCCGCAGCCGCGTCCCGGATGGCCGATCGCCTGGATGCTGCTGTTCGCGGTCCTGGCGGCGGTCGCGTTACAGCAGGTCGAAGCGGCCTGGCTGGGTGCGTTCTGCGGCTACCTGTTCGGGCGATTGCGGCAGGTCGAGCAGAAGCTCCAGCTGCTGAACGCGAGGCTCGATGCTGCCCAGCGGATGGCTGCGGGCACGGATGCCGCGCCATCGGCCGCCGGTGCTGCTGTCGATGGCAGCGCGCCGGCGGTTGGTGCCGAACGCCCACCTGATCCCGAGCCCGAATCCAACCCCGATCCGTTGCCGTCGCCGCGGTCGGCCTCGATGCCGCTGGGCGATCCGGCGCCGGCCGCCGCGACGGCGCGGCGCCCGTCGCTGCTCGATGCCGGCCTCGAACGGCTGCTCGACTGGGCGCGCAGCGGCAATCCGCTGGCGCGGCTCGGCGTGCTGATCACCTTCATCGGCGCCGTCTACCTGATCCGGTATGCAGCCGAGGAAGGCTGGCTGCCGGCGGAGCTGCGGCTGGCCGGGCTGTCGGCGGCGGCGCTGGCGATGGTCGCCACCGGTTGGCGGCTGCGCGACCGGGTCAGCGCCTATGCGCTGACCTTGCAGGGCGGTGGCCTGGCCTTGCTGTACCTGACGGTGCTGGCCGCGCTGCGCCTGTATGCCGTGCTGCCGCCGACGCCGGCCTTCGCGCTGCTGGTGCTGGTGGCGGCGGCTTCGGCCGGGCTCGCGGTGCGCCAGAACGCGCTGCCGCTGGCGATCATCGGCTTCGCCGGCGGCTTTGCCGCGCCGCTGATGATCGGCGGCGACGGCAGCCATCTCCTGCTGTTCGGCTACTACACGGTGCTGAACCTCGGCGTGTTCGCGGTCGCCGCCGCACGCGGCTGGGGGCTGCTGAACCTGCTCGGCTTCACCTTCACGTTCGTGATCACCACGCTGTGGCGTGCCACCGCCTACCGGCTGGAATGGTTCGCCAGCGCGGAGTTCTTCCTGCTGCTGTTCTTCGCGATGTACATCGCCGTGACCGTGCTGTCGGCGCGCGGCGGCGAACGGCGCAGCGTGGTCTCCGGCAGCCTGCTGTTCGGCCTGCCGGCGATCGTGCTGTCGCTGCAGGCCAGTCTGGTCATCGACTACCCGCACGGTCTGGCGATCAGCGCCGCCGGCTTCGGCGTCTTCTACCTGCTGGTCGCGAGCGCACTGCTGCGCAGCGGCCGCGCGCACTGGCAGACCACCGCGCTGGCCTTCATGGCGATCGGCGTGGTGCTGCTGAGCCTGGCCGTGCCGCTGTACTGGGACGAGCAGGCGACCGCCGCCACCTGGGCGCTGGAAGGGGCCGGCGCGGTCTGGCTCGGCCTGCGCCAGCAGCGGCGCTGGACGCTCGGCTTCGGCCTGCTGATCCAGCTGCTGGCCGGCGCTGCGCAGCTGATCGCCATCGGTGACGGCAGCGCTGCGGCGCCCTCGGCGGGCCGCGCGCTGTTCGCCATCGGCGTGCCGGGCGCAGCACTGCTGGCGGTCGCCGGTTTCGCCAGCGGCACGTGGCTGTGGCGCGCCCGCGGCGAGACCCTGCTGCCGCGCGTGGCGGCCGTCTGGGCACTGGCCTGGTGGCTGTACGCCGGCACGGCGCAGCTCGATCAGCTGGCGCCGGCCTGGGCCACCGGCTTCGATCTGGCCTTCGGCGCGATCAGCGTCGCGCTGCTGGCGGTGGCAGGGCTGCGGCTCGGCTGGTTCTGGCTGCTGCAGCTGGGTGAAGTCACGGCCCTGCTGTTCGCGCTGGGTGGGTTGGCGGTCGCGCTCGAACATCGGCCGTCGTACCAGGGCGGGGCGCTCGGCTGGCTGCTGCTGCTCGTCGTCCATTACGCGGTGCTGTGGCGCTGGGAGCGCGGTGCGGCCCCGGGCGCGCCGCCGACCCCGACACCGTCGCCACAGTCCGCTTCGCATGTGTTGCCGGCGCTGCTGAAGGTCTGGCTCGGCGGCCTGGAACTGGCGTGGCATCTGCGCGACCAGCTGGGCGGCGACTGGCCCTGGCTGGCCGCCGGCATCGCGCCGGCCAGCGCGCTGGCCTTCGTCGCCCGCTTTCCGGACAGCGGCCCGATGGCGGGCCACCGGCCGCTGTATGCGCGCTGGCTGGCGGCACCGCTGGCGCTGTGGCTGCTGGGCTGGATCGTGGTCGCGGCGCTGTACGCCAACGGCAACGCCGCGCCGCTGCCGACCTGGCCGCTGCTGAATCCGCTCGATGTCACGGTGCTGGCGGTGGCTGGCGTGCTGGCCTACGCATGGCACCGCCGCGATTCCGCGCTGCAGCCGTGGCAGCTGGCGCCGGGCGGGCCGCCTGCCGCGCGGCATCTGCCCGCCGCGCTGGCGGCGATCGCCGCGTTCGTCTGGCTGAACGGCGCGCTGGTGCGCGGCCTGCATTACAGCTGCGGCACGCCGCTGAAGGGCGCGGCGCTGCTCGATTCCGCCCTGCTGCAGGCCAGTGTCTCGGTGGTCTGGAGCCTGATCGGCTGCGGCGTCATGTGGATCGCCGCGCGCCGGGGCCTGCGCGGCATCTGGCTGATCGGCGGCGGCTTGATGGCCGTGGTGGCGATCAAGCTGTTCGCGGTCGACACCGCCGGCACCGGCACCCTGGCGCGCATTGCGGCGTTCCTGCTGGTCGGCGCGATCCTGCTGGCGGCCGGCTATTTCGCGCCGCTGCCGGGCTCACGCGACGGCCGACAGTCGTAAACTGCGCGCCGCATTCAACCCGGTAGCGCATTCATGGCAGAGACCTACATCGGCGGCTTCCACGCCGTCATCGCGGCGATCGAGGATGGCGGCGTCAAGCCGCGCGAGATCCTGCTGGCCGAAACCCGCCGCGATGCGCGCGCCGAGAAGCTGATCGACCTCGCCGCCAAGCGCAACATCACGGTGCGCAAGGTGGCCCGCGACATCCTCGACATCCGGGCGCCGGGTCTGCGCCATCAGGGCGTGCTGGCAGCGATCGAGGCTTCCGACCTCGGCGGCGAGGAAATCATCGACCTGCCGGCGACACCGGAGCGGCTGATCCTGGCGCTCGACGGCGTCCAGGACCCGCACAACCTCGGCGCCTGCCTGCGCACTTCGGACGCGGTCGGCGTCGATGCGGTGGTGATCCCGAAGGATCGCGCCGTCGGCCTGACGCCGGCCGCCCGTTCGGCTGCCGCCGGCTCCGCCGAGCGGGTGCCGGTGGTGGCGGTGACCAACCTGGTCCGCAAGCTGGAGCAGCTCAAGCAGCTCGGCTACTGGGTCGTCGGCCTGGCGGGCGAGGGCGAGGAATCGCTGTTCGATGTCGACCTGACCGGCCCGCTGGTGCTGGTGATGGGCGGCGAAGCCGAGGGCCTGCGCCGCCTGACCCGCGAATGCTGCGACCGCGTGGTGCGCATTCCGATGAAGGGCGAGCGCATCGAAAGCCTGAACGTGTCGGTGGCGGCTGCGGTGTGTCTCTACGAGGCCTATCGCCAGCGCAGCCACAAGCCGGCCAAGGTCGCGCGCAAGAAGTGAGCTGACGTGAAACCCGGGCTCCGGTGGGCACTGCTGATCGCCGCGCTGCTGGCGCTGGTGATCGGCTGGCAGGCCCTGATGCCCGACGAGCCGGCGAACCCCGTGCCGCTGGCCGTATCCGAGCCGTCGCCGACGGTGCCGGCCCTGCCGTTGCCGGTGATGCCGCCGGCTGTCGGCATGGCGCCGCGCCAGACGGTGCAGAGCGCGGTGGTCGAATCTGGCGTCGCGGTCCGCCTGGTGCGCCGGCCGCGCATCGCGCTGCCAGCCGGCCGCTTTGCCGACGCCTACGCGAAGCTGCTGCCGGAAGCGGAGAGCGGCAACGCGCTGTCGCAGTACCGGCTCGGCAACCTGCTGTTCGAGTGCCGCGAAGTCCCGGCCAGCGCCGATGCGCTGGAAGCGGAGATCGAGGCCATCCACCAGACCCGCCGTCGCGGTCGCTGGGAAGTCGATTCGCCGAAGGCGGAAATCGCCACCCTGCGCCACCAGTTCGTGCAGTGCGACGGCATTCCCGCCGCTGCCCGCCAGGGCTTTCGCGACTGGCTGAAGAAATCCGCCGATGCCGGGGTGATCGAAGCGCAGATCAACCTGCCGATGCGCCTGCCGCCCGACGACTACTGCGAGTCGCTCGCCGAATGCACGCCGGCGCTGCGCGCCCGGCAGGAAGCGCTGCAGGCCGAGGCGATCGACTACACGAGCCGGGCCCGCGAAGCGGGTTCGGTGTCGGCGTTGTGGACGATGGCCGGCTGGTACGCCGGCGGCGAAGTGCTGCCGCAGAACGACATCGAGGCCTACGCCCATTTCCGTGCGCTGGACCAGATCCACGCCGTGGCGCGGCTGACGCCACGTTTCGATCAGCTGCTGACCGGCATGCGCAAGCGCCTGCGCCCGGTGGATGTCGATGCCGGCGAGGCGCGGGCCCGCGAGTTGCTGTCGAACCCGCGCTGCTGCGTGATCACGCCCTGACGCCGGATGCCTTCAGGCGGTGCGTTTGCGCCACTTCCGCCGAACCCGTAAACTCCGCGACCTTTCCGGGCTGGCCGCAGGTCCGCCGTCCCGGAAAACCTTGTCCCACCGCCCGTTGCACGTGAGTCGATTTGCGGGGGACTGCCAGGTCCGGCGACCGCCGGACCGCATCCACAAGGCTGTTTTCAGGAGTTCCGATGCGTCATTACGAAGTCGTGGTCATGGTCCACCCGGACCAGAGCGATCAGGTTCCGGCCATGATCGAGCGTTACAAGAGCATGGTCGAGTCCGATGGTGGTGCCGTGCACCGCATGGAAGACTGGGGCCGCCGCCAGCTGGCCTACCCGGTCGCCAAGCTGCACAAGGCGCACTACGTGCTGATGAACATCGAGTGCTCCGATGCCGTCCTGAAGGAGCTGGAAAGCGCGTTCCGCTTCAACGACGCCGTCATCCGCAAGCTGGTGATCCGCATGGACAAGGCGGAAACCGAGCAGTCGCCGCTGTTCAAGGCGCCGGAAGAAGACAAGAAGCCGGAATACAAGCGCAATGCCGAAGGCGAAGCCGCTGCCGCCGATGCCGCCGCCACCACGACTGAAGAGGGCGCGTAAGCCATGTCCCGTTTTTTCCGCAAGAAGAAGAGCTGCAAGTTCACCGCTGAAGGCACTGTCCGGATCGACTACAAGGATCTGGCCACGCTGAAGCAGTACGTGTCCGAAAACGGCAAGATCGTGCCGAGCCGCATCACCGGCACCAAGGCGCGCTACCAGCGCCAGCTGGGTTCGGCGATCAAGAACGCGCGCTACCTGGCGCTGCTGCCGTACACCGACGCCCACGAATAAGGAGAAGACCCATGGAACTGATCCTGCTCGAGAAGGTGAACAAGCTCGGTGACCTCGGCGATGTCGTCAAGGTCAAGTCCGGTTACGGCCGCAACTACCTGCTGCCGCAGGGCAAGGCGCTGACCGCGACCGCCGGCAACAAGGAAGTCTTCGAAGTTCGCAAGGCCGAACTGATGAAGAAGTACGCGGAATCGCTGAACGCCGCGAAGCTGCGCGCCGAAGCGCTGGCCGGCAAGCACGTCACCATCAAGGCGCTGGCCGCCGATGAAGGCAAGCTGTACGGCTCGGTCGGCCCGGCGGAAATCGCCCGCGCCACCGTCGGCACCAAGTTCGAGCTCGAAAAGAGCGAGATCGAGATGCCGGAAGGCGCGCTGCGCGTGACCGGCACTTATACGGTGGCCGTGCGCCTGCACTCGGAAGTCGAGTCGTCGATCATCGTCGTGATCGAGGAAGCGAAGGGCTGATTCCAGCCGCTTCCGTGTCGCGATCGGCCCGCCTCGTGCGGGCCGATTCGTTTGTGGCAGCCGGTGGTTTTGCACGGTTTGTCCACAGGATAATCAGGGCTTGTTCCGTCGCAGCCGCAATGCCGCGCGCGCAGGCTCCAAGGTCAGCCGAGAGATCATGATGGCCACTCCGTTCCCGAATCCGAACCCTGCCCAGGCGCCGCGGCTGGCCGCCAGCCCGAAGCACCCGCCGCATTCGATCGAGGCCGAGCAGTCGGTGCTCGGCGGCCTGCTGCTGAACAACCGGGCCTGGTACGAACTGGTCGACCAGGTGGCCGAGGAGGACTTCTACACCCAGGACCACCGGACGATCTTCAAGGCGATCGCCGAGCTGCTGAATGCCGGCCGGCCCTGCGATTTCGTCACGCTGTCGGAGCACCTGCGTCATCAGGGCAAGCTCGACGAAGCCGGCGGCATGAGCTACCTCGGCACCCTGGCGGCGGATACGCCGTCGGCGGCCAACATCAAGGCCTATGCCGAGATCGTCCGCGAGCGCTCGGTGCTGCGCAGCCTGATCGCGGTGGGGCAGGACATCGCCGAACTCGGCTACCAGCCGGACGGACGCCCGCCCGGCACCCTGATCGATGTCGCCGAGCAGGGCGTGTTCGCGATCCGCGCGCGCGGTTCCAAGGCCGCCAGCCAGGCCAAGGAAATGCCGGCGCTGATGGACGCCATCGAAGCCCGCCTGGAGATGCTGCGCACCAATCCGAACGGCCTGGCCGGTTGTCCGACCGGCTTCACCGATCTCGATGCGATGACCCAGGGCATGCACCCGGGCGATCTGATCATCGTCGGCGGCCGTCCGGGCATGGGCAAGACCAGCTTCGCGATGAACATCGCCGAGCACGTGGCGATCGAGCAGAAGCTGCCGACCGCCGTGTTCTCGATGGAAATGTCGGCCGAGCAGCTGGCGCTGCGCGTGCTGTCCTCGTTCGGCCGCATCGACCAGCAGGCGCTGCGCTCCGGCGACATGGAAGACGGCGACTGGAGCCGTCTGGTGTCGGCCAGCGGCCTGCTGCGCGAAGCGCCGCTGTTCATCGACGAGACCGGCTCGCTGTCGCCGCAGGAACTGGCCGGCCGCGCCCGCCGCATCGCCGCCAAGCATCCGAAGCTGGCGCTGATCGTGGTCGACTACATCCAGCTGATGCAGGTGCCGTCGAACCGCGAGAACCGCACCAACGAGATCTCGGAAATCTCCCGCTCGCTGAAGGCGCTGGCCAAGGAGCTGAAGGTGCCGATCATCGCGCTGTCGCAGCTGTCGCGTTCGCTGGAAGCGCGCCAGGACAAGCGGCCGATCATGTCCGACCTCAGAGAGTCCGGCTCCATCGAGCAGGATGCCGACATGGTGCTGTTCGTCTACCGCGACGATTACCACAACAAGGAATCGGCGCAGCAGGGCACCGCCGAGATCATCATCGCCAAGCAGCGTTCGGGCCCGACCGGCAAGATCAAGACCGCCTTCCTCGGCAAGTACACGCGCTTCGACAACCTGGCGCCCGAGTACATGTACAACGGCTGATCCGCGTTTTTTCGTCCGCACACTGCAATGGCCATTCCCCGCGTCACCGCGACGGTCGATCTGTCGGCGATCCGTCACAACCTGGGCCGCGTCCGCGCGCTCGCGCCACAGTCGAAGGTCATGGCGGCGATCAAGGCCGATGGCTATGGCCACGGCGCGGTGCCGGTCGCGCGGACGCTGGCCGAGGCCGGCGTCGACGCCTTCGCGGTCGCCTGTCTCGAGGAAGCCGTGACCTTGCGCGACGCCGGCATCGGCACCCGCATCGCGCTGCTGGAAGGCGTGCTGTCGCGCGAGGAAGCGCTGGAAGCCGCAGCGCTGGGACTGGAGATCGTCATCCATGATCGCTGGCAGCTCGAACTGCTGGCGGGGCTCGCCTTTGAAACGCCGCTGGCGGTCTGGTTCAAGCTCGACAGCGGCATGCACCGGCTCGGCTTTCCGCTGGCCGAGGCCGGCGCGCTGCTGAAAGCGGCGCTGGCCCAGCCGCAGTGGCGGCTGCAGGGCTGGATCACCCATCTGGCCTGTGCCGATGACCTCGACAGCCCGATGACCGCAGCCCAGATCGACGCCTTCAAGGCGACCATGGCCTATCTGCCGGGGGCTCGCTCGATCGCCAATTCCGCTGGCCTGATCGCCTGGCCGCAGGCGCGGGTCGACTGGGTGCGGCCGGGCCTGATGCTCTACGGCGCCAGCCCGCTGCCGGGCCGGACGGCGGCTGATCTGGATCTGAAGCCGGCGATGCAGGTGGCCAGCCGGCTGATCGCCGTGCACGAGATCGCCGCTGGCGAAACCGTCGGCTACGGCGCCACCTACCGCTGCCCGGAAACGATGCGGGTCGGCGTGGTCGCGGTCGGCTATGCCGACGGCGTACACCGCATCCTGCCGACCGGCGCGCCGGTGCTGATCCACGGTGTCCGGGTGCCGATGATCGGCCGGGTGTCGATGGACATGATTACCGTCGACCTGCGGGCGCTGCCGCAGGCGGCGGTCGGCGATCCGGTGATCCTCTGGGGCGATGGCCTGCCGGCCGAGGAAGTCGCGACCTGGGCTGGCACGCTGGCCTACGAGCTGTTCTGCGGCCTGACCAACCGGGTGCACTACCGCTACCTGTGATGCGGGCGCCGCACGCCTTCCGGGGCGCGCGGCACACCGGCCTCCTTCAGGCCTTGCGTGGCTTCTTCAGGCCCAGCTCGTAGATCTTCAGGCTGGCGTAGGCTGCCTTCAGCAGCGGCGAGGCCAGGCCCTTGGCCGTGCCACGGGCGATCAGGTCGCCCAGCACATGGTCGGCTTCGACCTTGCCGCCGTGCTCGAGGTCGCGAAGCATCGACGCCTTGGCCAGCGAGCCGGACTCGGTCAGGATCGCGCGGACGCCGTCGGCCACATTCTGGCGCGGCGCATGGCCGTGGGCGCCGGCGATGGCGATGCATTCGTCGAGCGTGTCGAGCATCAGCTGGCGGCCTTCGTCCGCCGCCACGATGTCGCCGACATTGGCACGCAGCAGGCAGGTCATGCCGGCGAGGCTGGCCAGCATCACCCACTTTTCCCACAGCGCCTGCTGGATGCCGTAGCTCGACTTGCCATCGAACTTGCAGCCGGCGAGCAGGGCATCGATCGCCTCGACCCGGGGCGTGCGGCGTTCGTCGGCCTCGCCGAAGCGCAGGGCGTGCAGCCGGCTCAGATGTTCGATCGCGCCATCGCTGCTCAGCTGGACGGCGATCGAGCAGAGGCCGCGCAACACCTTGTCGGCGCCGAAACGGGCGTCGAGCAGCTCGAAATGGCGCAAACCGTTGAGCAGCGGCAGCACGGCGGTGTCGGGGCCGATGGCCGGGGCGATCGCGGTGATCGCCGAATCCAGGTCGTAGGCCTTGCACGACAGGATCACCAGATCGAAGGTTTCGTGGACATGGCCGCTGATCAGCACCCGCGGCTTCAGGCGCAGATCGCCGACCGGGCTGCGGATCACCAGACCGTTGCCACGCAGTTGCGCGGCGCGGTGCTCGCGGACCAGGAACGTCACATCGCGGCCGGCTTCGAGCATGCGCCCGCCGAAATAACCGCCGGTGGCCCCGGCGCCCAGCATCAGCACTTTCATCGTGTGGATCAGTTGACCTGTGGTGGAGAAGGAGATGCCGCCTACCGTGGCATATCCATGATGACGATGTCTCGATGATATTCAGCAAGGCCTGTGCCGAATGGCGGCCGGCCGGCGTCGTGCCGTGAAACACCCATCCGGCCGCGACTGGCCTTGTGCAGGGCACGGGATTTCGCACGTCGAACCGGTCAGGAATCGGTCAGGAATCGGCTAGGAATCGAGAGGGGCAGCAGCCGAACGGCAGATGCAGATTGGTCGGTGAAATTGTATAAATATACATAAATCACTGTTTCGATGACCTCTCATGCTGCCCGTCCTGCCGGTTCCAATTGCTTCTTCATTATGCGAAATCAAAGGCTTGCCCCGTCTTCTGCAGGTTCTGCATGAACTACGGGGGCTGCCATGACCGCCCCGGCACCCACCTTGAGCGAAGTGCTGGCGCGGCCGGATGTCTGGCGTGGCAGCAGCTTCGCCCGGGTCACCGCCGAGCCCAGCGGCCATGCCGAGCTGGACCGCCGGCTCCCCGGCGGCGGCTGGCCGGTCGGCGCGCTGACCGAGCTGTTCCCGGAGGCCCAGGGCATCGGCGAGATGCAGCTGGTGCTGCCGTGGGTTGCCCGGCTGACCCAGGCCGGCGGCCGGGTGGCGATGGTCGATCCGCCGCACCTGCCGTTCGCCCCGGCGCTGGCCCAGGCCGGCGTGGTGCTGAGCCGGTTGCTGCTGGTGCGACCGCAATCCGAGGACGGTGGCCTGTGGGCGACCGAGCAGATCCTGCGCGCCGGCCCCTGCGGTGCGGTGCTGGCCTGGCCGGGGCGGCTCGGTCAGGTGGAGCTGAAGCGTTTCCAGCTGGCCGCCGAAGCCGGCAAGACCACGGCGCTGATGTTCCGCGAGCCAGCGGCGGCGGCCGAGTTTTCGCCAGCGGCGCTGCGCCTGAAGCTCGCGGCCCGGCCCGGTGGCCTGCAGATCGACATCTTCAAGTGCCGTGGCGGCACCCCGGTAGCGGTTGATCTACTGCTGCCGGCGCGGTCTGCGAACGGCTGATCGCGATGCTCTGGCTGTGTCTGCATCTGCCGCAGTTCGCGATCGAGGCGCTCGGCGAGAGCAGCCCGGAGCGCGTGGTCACCGCCCGTCGCGGCGCGCGCCGCTGGGTGATCGCCGGCGCTTCCGGGCGCATCGCGCCGGGTACCGATTGGGGCACCGTGCAAACGCTGCATCCGGACATCCGCGCCGTCGAGCGCAGGCCCAGAGCCGAGCGCGAAGCGATGGCGGCGCTGGCGGCCTGGGCCTATCGATACGGCTCGGAACTGGTCTGGGAGATCACCGAAAGTGACCTGGACTACGGCCTGCCGTGCGCGCTGCTGTGGGTCGACATCGGCGCGAGTCTCAAGCTGTTCGGCGGGCTCGATGCGCTGCTGGCGGACTTCGACGCCGGCTTCGCCGACAGCGGCCACAGCGGCCAGCGCGGCGTGGCCCCGACCTTGGAAGCGGCGGCGCTGCTGGCGCGGTCCGGGCTGAGCGAGCCGGTGCTCGACGCCGCCGCGCTGCCGGCCGCGCTTTCGGACCTGCCGCTGGCGGCGCTGCCGCTGGCACCGAAGGTGCAGGACGCTTTGAAAGCCGTCGGCCTGGACACGATCGGTGAACTGCTGGCCCTGCCGGCCGCGCCGCTGGCCAAGCGCCACGGGCCGGCGTTCACGCTGTATCTGGACCGGCTGCTGGGCCGCCGGCCTGACGTCCGGCCGCGCTACCGGCTGCCGCCGAAATACCAGCGCCGCTTCGACCTGCTCGGCGAGGTCGAGCACGCCGAAGGCCTGCTGTTCCCGCTGCAGCGGATGAGCCGCGAACTGGGCTATTTCCTGAAGGCTCGCGACACCGGCCTGCAGGCGTTCCGGCTGGTGCTGAGCCACGGCCGCGCCAGCGGCGGCAAGGCGCAGCCGGATACCGTGCTCGACCTGCGGCTGGCCAGCCCGGCGCGCGATGCCGAGCGCCTGCTGCGGGTGCTGCGCGAGCGGCTGGGCCGGCTGCCGCTGCCCGCGCCGGTGCACAGCCTGAAGCTGCAGGCCGATCAGTTCATCGAGCCGCCGACCGGCCAGGGCGATCTGTTCGACAGCCATGCCGGCGATGACGAGGCCTGGAGCACGCTTGTCGAAAAGCTGGTCGCCCGGCTCGGTGCCGATGCGGTGAGCGCGCTCGGCCTGGTGGCCGATCACCGTCCGGAACGCAGCTGGCGGCTGCGCGCCTGCGATGCGCCTGCACCGTCGCCGGCCGCGTTGCTCGGCCTGGCGGCGCTGCCGCCGCGACCGGTCTGGCTGATCGATCCACCGAAGCCGCTGGCTGCAGCACCGGCCAGGATAGCTGGCTTCGAACGGCTGGAAGGCGGCTGGTGGGACGGCGACGATGTGCAGCGCGACTACTACCGCAGCGAGGTGCAGGGCAGCAGCCTGTGGGTGTACCGCGATCGCCGCAGCGAAAGCTGGTTCCTGCACGGCGTCTGGGCCTGAAGCGGCGAGCCGTCCGATGCCTGAGGCGCGCAATCCGGTCGACGAAACGCCCCCGGCCGAACGCAGCCGGCAGCTGGCCCGGCTGCTTGCCCCGCTGCCATCGCTGCGGCAGCCGGAGCTGCCGCTGCTGCCGGCCGTCGACTACGCCGAGCTGCACTGCCTGTCGCACTACAGTTTTCTGCGCGGCGCTTCGTCGCCGGCCCAGCTGGTCGAGGCTGCGCAGGCGCAGGGCTACACGGCGCTGGCGATCACTGACGAATGCTCGATGGCCGGTGCCGTGCAGGCGCATGTAGCGGCGAAGGAACGCGGCTTCAAGCTGATCGTGGGCAGCGAGTTCCGGCTGGATGACGGCCTGCGGCTGGTGCTGCTGGCGCCGGATCACGCGGCCTATAGCCAGATCTGCCGGCTGATCACCACCGGCCGCCGCGCCGCCGACAAGGGCGACTACTTCCTGACCCGCGCCGACCTCGTCGATCTCGACCAGACCCTGGCGCTGTGGCTGCCGCCGGATGACGACACGCAGGCCGAAGGCGAGGGCGGTTTCGTCGCCGCAACCTTCGGCAACCGCGCCTGGATCGCCGTGGAACTGCACCGCAGCGGCGACGACCGCGCCCGGCTGCAGCGGCTGCAGAGCCTCGGCCGGCATCTGAACCTGCGCTGCACGGCGGCTGGCGATGTCCACATGCATGTTCGCGAAGCGCGCGCGCTGCAGGACACGATGACCGCGATCCGTCACGGCCTGGCGCTGGAAGACTGCGGCGCGCGGCTGTTTCCGAACGGCGAGCGCCATCTGCGGCCGATCGCCGAACTGCGCAGCCTGTATCCGGACGCGCTGCTGGCCGAAGCGGCGGCGATAGCCGCCCGCTGCACGTTCACGATGGCCGGGCTGAACTACGAGTATCCGCACGAGCTGGTGCCGGACGGCCACGACCGCAGCAGCTGGCTGCGCGTGCTGACCGAGCAGGGCCTCCGCGACCGCTGGCCGGATGGCGAGCCGCCGGCCGTGCGCCGGCAGATCGAGACCGAACTGGAGCTGATCATCGAGCTGCGCTACGAAGCCTTCTTCCTGACCGTGCACGACATCGTGCGCTGGGCGCGGTCGCGGAGCCCGGAAATCCTCTGCCAGGGCCGTGGCTCGGCGGCCAATTCGGCGGTCTGCTACGCGCTCGGCATCACCAGCGTGAACCCGGCCGAGCAGCGCCTGCTGTTCGGCCGCTTCCTGTCCCGCGAGCGCAACGAGCCGCCGGACATCGACGTCGACTTCGAGCATCAGCGGCGCGAGGAGGTGATGCAGTACATCTACGGCAAGTACGGCCGCGACCGGGCCGCGCTGGCTGCCACGGTGATCCGCTATCGGCGGAAATCCGCGATCCGCGATGTCGGCCGCGCGCTCGGCATCGGTGCCGACGAGATCGACCGCCTCGCCAGCTCGCTGGCCTGGTGGGACGAGCCGGACAGCCTGCCGATCCGGCTGCGCGAGCAGGGCTTCGATCCGGACACGCCCGTCGTCGCGCGCTGGCTGGCGCTGGTCAAGGCGCTGATCGGCACGCCGCGGCATCTGTCGCAGCACGTCGGCGGCTTCGTCATTTCCGAGCATCCACTGCACGCGCTGGTGCCGGTGGAGAACGCGGCGATGCCGGATCGCACGATCATCCAGTGGGAGAAGGACGATCTGGAGGCGCTGGGGCTGCTGAAGGTCGATTGCCTGGCGCTAGGCATGCTCAGCGCGATCCGGCGGATGTTCGATTTCATTCGTCTCGAGAAGGGCATCCAGCATTCGATCGCCAGCATTCCTCGCGATGACAAGGAAACCTTCGAGATGATCCAGGCCGGCGACACCGTCGGCGTGTTCCAGATCGAATCGCGGGCGCAGATGAGCATGCTGCCGAGGCTGAAACCCGCGAACTTCTACGACCTGGTCATCCAGATTGCCATCGTCCGCCCCGGGCCGATCCAGGGCGGCATGGTGCATCCGTACCTGAAGCGCCGGAACGCCCCGGAAACAGTCAGCTACCCGAGCGAAGCACTCAAGGAGGTGCTGCAGCGAACCCTCGGTGTGCCGCTGTTCCAGGAACAGGTGATCGAGATCGCCAATGTCGCCGCCGGCTTCACCCAGGGCGAGGCCGACCAGCTGCGTCGTGCAATGGCCGCCTGGGGCAAGGACGGCTCGCTGCTGCCGATGCGCCAGCGCCTGCTTGATGGCATGGAGCGCAACGGCTACCAACGGAGCTTCGCCGAACAGATCTTCGAGATGATCAAGGGCTTCGGCTCCTATGGCTTCCCGGAATCGCACTCGGCCAGCTTCGCGCTGCTCGCCTATGTCTCGTCATGGATCAAGTGCCACCACCCGGCGGCATTCTTCGCAGCACTCGTCAACAGTCAGCCGATGGGCTTCTATGCGCCGGCGCAGCTGATCCGCGAAGCGCGCCGGGCCGGTGTCGAGGTGCGGCCGGTGGATGTCGCCAACAGCGACTGGGAGTGCAGCCTGGTGCGCGGACGCGAGAGGCCGGCGATCCGGCTCGGGCTGCGGCTGATCGCCGGCTTCGATGCCGATGCCGCCAAGCGTCTGCTGGCTGCGCGCCGCGAGGCGCCGTTCGCCAGCATCGAGGATCTGGTGCGGCGCGCCGGGCTCGATGATCGCGCCCGCCGCCTGCTGGCTAGGGCCGATGCGCTGCGTCGGCTGGCGGGACACCGTCATGCCGCCCACTGGGACGTGCAGGGGTTCGACGACCTGCCGCCGCTGCTCGACGGCCACGCGGCAACGGAGCACGACATCGCCTTGCGGCCGCCGGCGGAAGCCGAGGACGTGCTGGCCGATTACCAGAGCACCTCGTTAAGCCTGCGCCGTCATCCGCTGGCACTGCTGCGGCCGAAGCTGGCGAAGCTGGGTGTCCGCACCTCGGCGGACATGGCAGCACTCAAACATGGGCAGGGCGTGCGGGTGGCCGGGCTGGTGCTGAATCGGCAGCGCCCGCAGACCGCCAAGGGCGTGCTGTTCATGACGTTGGAAGACGAAACCGGCTGTCACAACCTGATCGTCTGGAAACGCGCCTTCGACGCCCAGCGGGCCGTCGTGCTCGGCAGCCGGATACTGATCGTGGCCGGTGAGCTGCAGAAGGTGGATGGCGTGACCCACATCGTCGCCCGGCGATTTCGCGATGCCAGCGACTGGCTGACTGGCCTGCCGGTGCCCGCGCGCAACTTCCACTGACCGCCGACCAGAAGAAAGGCGCCAGCGGACGGCGCCGGTATATCGGTCTGGTGCCGACGAACGGCACTTTACAGCGGGAACCGGTGATTTGTATAAATATACATATCACGCACTCACCCGCACTTCGATGACGGATCTTACTGCACGGCAGGCCCAGGTACTCGACTTCATCCGCACGCACATCGCCGAAAACGGCGGTGCGCCGACCCGGGCGGAGATCGCCGCAGCCTTCGGCCTGCGTTCCGCGAACTCGGCGGAGCAGTACCTCCGTACCCTGGCCGAGAAGGGGCATCTGGAAGTGACCGGGCAGGCGCGCGGCATCCGGCTCGCTGCCCAGCACCGCGAACGCCGCGTTGAAATGCTCAAGGTGCCGGTCGTCGGCCGAGTCGCGGCCGGTCTGCCGATCCTCGCAGTCGAAAACCTCGACGATCACCGCGATCTCGCCGCCAACCTGTTCGAGCCGGCGCCGGATTTCCTGCTGCGCGTCAAGGGCCAGTCGATGCGCGATGCCGGCATCCTCGATGGCGACCTGCTGGCCGTGAAGCGCGCCAGCAATGCCATGAACGGCCAGATCGTCGTGGCCCGCATCGGCGATGAAGCCACGGTCAAGCGCTTCAAGCGCGACGGCCACATCGTCAGCCTGATTCCCGAAAACAGCGACCCGGCCTACCAGCCGATCGTCCTCGACCTGCGTCAGCAGGAACTGGTGATCGAAGGACTGGCCCTGGGCGTCATAGGAGTACGTCGATGAACCTGCAACAGCAACGTGAAGAAGCACGCCGCCGCCGGCTGATCAACCGCAGCGTTGTCCAGCATCGTCAGCGTTATTTCGACGAAGTCCGCCGGGGCATCGTCGTGCAGGCCGCCACGCCTGGACGAGAGCTGACAGGGCCGCTCGCGATTTCGTCGCAGTTCATCGCCGGCCCGGCGCTGCCCGACAATCCCGCGGTCACGCGGTTTCTGAAGGCGGGTATTGTCGCGACGATGCTCGGGCTGGTCGTGCAGTTTCGATCGCCGCTGCTCGACGCCGTGCTGTCCGCCATCCCTGGCGTCGCGGGCTGAGGTCATGGGCCGGCGCGCCACTTCGGCATCCGCTTGTGGCGCCGCTGCCCTTGCGCACCGGCCAGCGGCAAGCGTGATCGTGGCAGCGGGCAAGGATTACCGCTCGTGCTGGTCCGCGCTTCCAGGCAGTGTGCGACAACGACTCGAACCCATGCTGCTGGCTACCCCGCCGGTCGGCGAGCCGATGGGCGTACCAAGGGCAACGGCGCACGGATGATGGGCCCGAAAGCATTAGCGATTCGGGCCCGTCCCATCCGAGGGCGTCTACTGCGTCGCGATGGCCGCGCGCTTGCCGCGAAGCACGAACTTCTGAATCTTGCCGGTTGCCGTCTTCGGCAATTCCAGCACCACATGGAACGCGGTCGGCACCTTGAAGTGCGCCAGGTTCTGGCGGCAGAACGCTTTCAGTTCGCCATCAGCGAGGCTGGCGCCGTCGCGCAGCACCACGAAGGCTTCGGGCGATTCGCCCCATTTTTCATGCGGCATGCCGACCACCGCCACTTCGACGATGGCGGGGTGCCGCAGCAACGCCGCTTCCACCTCGATCGAGGAAATGTTCTCTCCCCCGGAAATGATCACGTCCTTGATGCGGTCGCGGATCTCGATGTAGCCGTCCGGATGCACCACAGCAGCATCGCCCGTGCGGAACCAGCCGCCCTTGAGAGCCTTCGCGCTGGCCTCCGGATCGTTGTAGTAGCCGCGCATCACGGTGTTGCCGCGCGCCACGATTTCGCCGAGCGTCGCGCCATCAGCTGGAACCGGCTGATCGTTGTCGTCGAAGACTGCGGTTTCACCCGAGGTGATCAGTTCGACGCCCTGACGAGCCTTGATCCTGGCGCGCTGTTCGGACGTCAGCTCGCTATGCGCAGGCAGTGGCTCGCAGATGGTGATGAAGGGCGACGTCTCGGTCAGTCCGTAGGCCTGGGTGATCGTCCATTTCAGCTCGCCTTCGACGCGTTCGATGGTCGCCGGAGCCGGCGGCGCGCCTGCGGTGATCACCTGCACGCCAGGACGTACGGCACGGCGCTGCGCCTCCGGCCCATTGGCAATGCCGATCAGCACTGTCGGGGCGGCACACAGCAGGGTCACGTGCTCGCGGTTGATGTGCTCATAGATCGCCAGCGGTTCGACCTTGCGCAGGCAGACATGGGTGCCGCCGACTGCCGTCACCGTCCACACGAATGTCCAGCCGTTGGCGTGGAACATCGGCAGCGTCCACAGGTAGCGATCCGATGGTGTCATGTGCAGGTGAACGAGCACGCCGACCGAGTTCATCCAAGCGTTGCGGTGCGTGATCATCACGCCCTTGGGACGCGACGTCGTGCCGCTCGTGTAGTTGACCGACAGCAGGTCGGTCTCTTCCACCGGATGGCGCTCGAAATCCGGGCTGGCATCAGCCAGCAGCTTTTCGTATTCCAGCCAGCCGGCACGTGTGCCTTCGAACGCGATGAAATGCGATACGCCGGGCAACTGGTTGCGAATACTGTCGATGGCTTCGAAGTAATCGGGGTGTGCGCAGACGACCTTCGCACCGCTGTGATTGATCAGGTAAACGAAATCATCGGCCGTCAGTCGATAATTGATCGGCACGATCACGGCACCATACTGCGGAGCCGCGTAGTACATCTCGAGGTTGCTGTGCGTGTTCGGCGAGATCAGAGCGACACGGTCGCCCTTGCCGACGCCAAGCGATTGCAGCGCGGAAGAGCCTCGATCGCAACGGCCAAGAAACTGCGCATAGGTGAACCGGTGCTCGCCGTCGACGACCGCTTCGCGATCGGCGTGCAGCTTCAGCGCGCGACGCGCGAAATCCAGCGGGCTCAATGGCGTTTCCACGGCGACTTCTCCTCGTTAGTGCTTGCCAGGAGGGCCGGCGACATCCGCATGCCGTGCCTGACGGAATCAAGCTTACCGGCCGTGGTGGCAATGGGTATCGGCTCTTCGTCGAATACAGCCCTGGAAGGGGTTCGCCCGCAGAAGGCGGGATCGGTGCAGCAACGCGGGGAAACGTATTCGCAACATGCGTTGTGGACGCAGTGTTGCGAGGCAGACGAACGCAGCTTCGCCACACCGCAACGAATGCAGCGGGCGTTGATTGAGAAATGGAGTCTGTACAACCTGCATCATCGGAAGCGCGTGTTCGATGATGGCGTCCCTACGGGGATTCGAACCCCGGTTCTCACCGTGAAAGGGTGGTGTCCTAGGCCTCTAGACGATAGGGACAACGAGGCGGTGAAACATGTACCACTTGGGAAGTGGTGGAGCCAGCCGGGATCGAACCGGCGACCTCTTGCATGCCATGCAAGCGCTCTCCCAGCTGAGCTATGGCCCCGTGCAGCGGAGGCGCAGTATAGGAGGGTGCTTCGCAGACCTCAAGCGCTTTTTTCAAAAAACTTCGAGGTACTGGAAATCGAAGGCTGCGGAACGTTCGGCGTCCCCGCAGCGCAAGCAGCCAGTGGTGGCGGTATTCGGCAAAACGGCAATCCATTAGACTGGAAGACCGTTTTCACCCCGCCGAACCGTGCGTGCAGCAAGGTCGGCCCATCCGACCACCAGACCCCTCACAGCGGAACTCTCATGGCTACTGTCAGCACCAACGAAATGAAGTCGGGCGTCAAGGTTCTCATTGACGGCGAACCGTACGCGATCCTCGACAACGAATACCGCAAGCCTGGCAAGGGTCAGGCCACGAACACGATCAAGATCCGCGCGCTCAAGACCGGCCGCGTGTTCGAGAAGACCCTGAAGTCCGGTGACACCTGGGAACTGGCGGACGTCGAACAGACGGAAATGCAGTACCTCTACAACGACGGCGAGTTCTGGACCTTCATGGATCCGGTCAGCTTCGAGCAGATCCAGGCCAATGACGCTGCGATGGCCGACGCCAAGCAGTGGCTGAAGGGCGAGGAAACCTGCACGGTGCTGCTCTGGAATGGCGTGCCGCTCAGCGTGGCCGCCCCGAACACCGTGATCCTCAAGATCACCGAAACCGATCCCGGCCTGCGTGGCGACACCTCGGGCGGCGGCGGCAAGCCGGCCAAGCTTGAAACCGGCGCCATGGTGCGCGTGCCGCTGTTCGTCCAGCAGGACGAACTGGTGAAGGTCGATACCCGTACCGGCGAATACCTCGCGCGCGCCGGCAAGTAAGCAGTTCACTAGGCAGACGAAGATCACGATGGCGAAGCCCAACGCAGCACCGACCGGTACCACGACCATGGACGACAATCGGAAAAAGGCACTGGAAGCCGCCCTTAGCCAGATCGAGAAACAGTTCGGCAAGGGCGCAGTGATGCGGATGGGCGCCGACGATCCGGCGCGCGATGTTGAGGTCGTGTCGACCGGTTCGCTGGCGCTGGATGTTGCACTCGGCATCGGCGGCTTGCCGAAGGGCCGCGTCATCGAAATCTATGGTCCCGAGTCGTCCGGTAAAACCACGCTGTGCCTGCAGGTGGTCGCGGAGATCCAGAAGCACGGCGGCACGGCAGCCTACATCGACGCCGAGAACGCTCTTGATCCCCAGTATGCGGAGCGCCTGGGCGTGCAGGTGTCGGACCTGCTGATCTCGCAGCCGGACACCGGTGAACAGGCGCTGGAAATCGCCGACATGCTGGTGCGCTCGAACAGCGTCGATTGCATCGTCGTCGACTCGGTGGCGGCGCTGGTGCCGAAGGCCGAAATCGAAGGCGAGATGGGCGACAGCCACGTCGGCCTGCAGGCACGCCTGATGTCGCAGGCGCTGCGCAAGCTCACGGCCAACATCAAGCGTTCCAACACGCTGGTGATCTTCATCAACCAGATCCGCATGAAGATCGGCGTGATGTACGGATCGCCGGAAACCACCACCGGCGGCAATGCGCTGAAGTTCTACGCCTCGGTGCGCCTCGACATCCGCCGCACCGGCGCGATCAAGAAGGGCGAGGAAGTGGTCGGCAACGAGACGCGCGTCAAGGTCGTCAAGAACAAGATGGCGCCGCCGTTCCGCGAGGCGCACTTCGAGATTCTCTACAACGAAGGCATCTCCAAGCTCGGCGAATTGATCGACCTCGGCGTCGAGCACGGTTTCGTCGAGAAATCCGGCGCCTGGTATGCCTACAAGGGCGACAAGATCGGCCAAGGCAAGGACAACTCGCGCAACTACCTGAAGGAGCACCCCGAAGTTGCCGATGCCATCGAATCATCGCTGCGGGCCAAGCTGATGCCGGCGCGGACGCGGACGCCGGCAGCGGAGTAAGCAGGCGCACGATGGAAAGGCAGCGGCGCGGGCGCAAGCCACCAGCGCCGCTGGCACCCGAAGGCGCGCGCGAGCGGGCATTGCGGGCGCTGGGGCGGCGCGAACACAGTGCTCGGGAGTTGACGCGCAAGTTGACCCACGACGGGCTTGACCCGCACAGCGCCACGGAAGTGGTTGAAGCGCTCAGCGAATCCGGCTGGCAGAGCGATGCCCGCTACGCCGGTCTGCTGGTGCGCTCCCGCATCGGCCAGGGTTACGGGCCGCTGCGGATTCGGGCGGAACTGTCATCCCGCGGTGTCGAGGAGTCGTTGATCCGCGCGGCGCTGGACGAAGCCGAACCGGACTGGCTGGCCATCGTTCGCCAGCTTCATGACCGACGCTATGGCCAGCCCGCAGCGAGCCCGAAAGAACGCGCCAGCCGCTACCGCTATCTGGCTGCGCGCGGATTCACCGGTGCCCAGGTGTCGTCGGCGTTGGGGCGCACAGCGGCAGATGACGACGCCTTCCCCGCAGACGACGACGTCGTCGATCCGGCAGTCGACGGCGACTGACCCGTCGGTTCGGCGATGCCTTCGTGTCAGCGGGGAGGCGCCGAGCGCAGATCGGCCATGTCGAGATCGAGCTGCGTCAGACGGATCGTCCGTACCGTCATGCCCTGACGGCGCAACGCGTCCTCGAATGCCCGGGCATCGCCGACGATGACCGCGCGCAGCGCGTCGGGAAGCAGCTGCTGGGCGTACTGGCGCAGCGTTGCCGAGGTGACGGCCTCGATGCCGGCCAGTTGTGCAGACAGCCCGTTCACCGCAGGCCCCTCGATCAACTGTGTCGCCACCGCTTCGGCCAGGCCGTCGGCGGTTTGCAAGGCGCGCAGGGTGCGGCCGGCCAGCGCCGCCTTGCGGGCCGCCAGTTCCGCTTCGGGCACGATTTCGGTACGCAGCCGCTGCAGCTCCTGCCGCATCACCGCCAGCACCTCGGCGGCGGCGGCGTTCTTCGTCTGCGCGCTTGCGTACAGGGCGCTCACGCCGCGATGCAGGTCGAGTTCGGCGCGGGCGCCGTAGCTCAGGCCGCGACGAATCCGGATTTCCTGGTTCAGCCGGGACGAATAGCCGCCGCCCAGCACGGCGGTCAGCAGCCGCGCGCGGTCGCGTGCCCGTGAATCGCCTGACGGCAGCGCGCTGCCGAGCATGACGGTGGCCTGTCCAGCGTCCGACTGGTCGATGACCAGCACCTCCCCGGCGTCTGCCGACGACGGCGCCAGCTGCGGTTCGGCAGTTGCCGCTGGAATCACCGGGCGGAGCGCCGCAGTCGGAATCGGTGTACCTGGCAACCAGTCGCCGAAGAGCTGTGCGGCCAGCGCGATGCCGGTATCCGGCGCGAGGTCGCCGGTCAGCACCAGCACACTGTTGTCGGGGCGGTAGTGACGTGCGTGCAGCGCCTTGACGCCGGCGACCGTGAAGCGCGACACGCTGGCCGCCGTGCCCGATACCGGGTGCCCGTAGGCGCCTGCGCCGTGCACGCGCCGTGCGGCAACCCAGGCCGCGACGTCCGCCGGATCGGTCATCCGCAGCCGCAGGTTGTCGACGGTCTGCACCCGCAGACGCGCGATGTCATCGGCGGCAAAGGCCGGATAGCGCAGCACCTCGGCCAGCAGCTCGAGCGCGGCAGCAAGTTTCGGCGCCGTCACGGTGATGCCGATCCGGCTGGCATCCCATCCCGCACCGGCGCGCAGCGTGCCGCCCAGCGCTTCGGCGGCGTCGGCCAATTGCGCCGCCGTGCGCGCCCCGCCGGGCGCGCGGCTGCCCAGGGTCAGTGCCGTGGCGGTGAAGTCCGCGAGACCGGCCTGTCCCGGTGGATCGATTTCGCTGCCAGAGGCCAGCAGCCAGTCGATCGCCACCAGCGAACGGCCGGGGTTGGGCACCACGATCACTCGCAGGCCGTTGGCGAACGTGGTTTCGACCGGCGCCGGTGGGGACCACGCCGGAGACGCCGCGATCGGCGGCAGCAGGCCGTCATCGGCGGTCGCCGCTGGCGCCTGCTGGCGCTGGCAGCCAGCGAGCAGCGCCAGTGCTGCGATCAGGCCCAGCATGGCTGGCCGGCGGTTCATCGGCGGTCCTTGTGCGGCACATCGGACCCGGCGGGGCGGTATTCCAGCGTCGTCCGATGCCCTTGCAGCAGCACCTCTCGGACCACCCGCTGCACGTCGGCAGCGGTCACCGCCAGCAGCGCCGGCAGTTCGTCGTTGGCATGGCCGGCGCGGCCGGTCAGCAGCCAGGCGTCGCCGAGCGCGGTGGCCCGGCCATCCACGGTTTCGCGCGACTTCAGCTGCTCGGTCAGCAGCAGGGTTCTGGCCTTGTCGATCTCGGCGGTGGCAATCGGCGCATCGGCCAGCTGGCGCAGCGCGGCCAGCGCCGCGCTTTCGAGCCGGGCCAGCGAACGGCCGCCGGCCACGACGGCGATCAGCGAGCACAGACCGCCATCGGCCAGGGCGTCGTAGCGGAAGCTCACCTCCTGGGCGAGCGGCTGACGCTCGACCAGCGTCTGGTACAGCCGTGACGAGCGCCCGCCCGACAGCAGCATTTCGGCGATGCGCAGCGCGGCCGCATCCGGGCTGGCGGCCGGCGGTGCCAGCCAGGAAATCGCCAGCGCCGGCAGCGGCACCTGCGGCAGCCGTACCGTGCTGCGGCGATCTTCGGTGCGCGGCGGCTCGACGACCGTGACCCTCGGGATCGCGGTCGCGGGACGCGGAATGGCGCCGAAGTGGCGATCGACCCAGCGATCGAGCTGGGCCGGATCGAAGTCGCCGCTGACCACCAGCGCGGCGTTGTCGGGCCGGTAATAGGTGGTGTGGAAGCTGCGCACATCGGCGAGTCCGGCGGCGTCGAGGTCTTCGATGCTGCCGATCGTCGGTCGCCGGTACGGATGCCGTTGCCAGGACAGCTGCTGCAGCAGGTGTTCAAGGCGGCCGTATGGCGGCGTCAGCACGGTCTGGCGGAATTCTTCCTGCACCACGGCGCGCTCGGACCGGAAGCTGTCGGCGTCGACCTCGCGATGCTGCAGCCGTTCGGCTTCGGCCCACAGCAGCCGTTCCAGGTGGCCGGACGGCACCGTGTCGAGGTACTGGGTGCCGTCGTCGCTGGTCCCGGCGTTGTTCTCGCCGCCGACGTCTTCGGTCAGCCGGTCGAACTGTTCGGCCGCGAGGTGCCGTGTGCGCTTGAACATCAGGTGTTCGAACAGGTGGGCGAAGCCGCTGCGGCCGGGCGGGTCGTCCTTGGCGCCGACGCGGTACCAGACCTGCACGGCGACGGTCGGGCTGCGGTGATCTTCGAGGCTCAGCACGGTCAGGCCGTTGGCCAGCACCCGCTCGCGGTAGTCGAGCGGCGGCAGCTGCAGCGGCATCTCGGCGGCGAGCGCAAGCGGCAGCACTGCCAGCAGAGCCAGCGCGATCCGGTGCAGCGTCGGCAGGGCGGGCATCGGCTCGGTGCGGATCAAGGCCGTTCGCGGGTCGACGGCGGGCGGGCTCAGCCGCCGGCCAGTACCTGCTGCACGAATGGCAGGGTCGGCCGGCGCCGTGCGGCCAGCGCGGCGCGATCGATGCGCGCCAGCGCGGTCAGCAGGCTGGCGGTGTCGCGCGGCAGGTGGGTCAGCATCCAGTGAACGGTTTCGAACGGCAGATCCAGACCGAGGCGCTGCGCGCGTGTCTTCAGCATCGCGGCATGGGCATCGTCGTCGAGCGCGCGCAGCGGAAAGCTGGCGGCAGCACAGAGCCGGGTCCGCAGATCCGGAAGCCGGGCGATCGCCAGCCGGTCCGGCGGCAGCGCTGCCGACAGCAGGCAACGGCCGCCGTGGCTCTTCACGGCATCCAGCAGGCGCAGCAGCGCCTGCGCCCAGTCGCGGTCCTGCAGCGGCGCGTCGACATCGTCGACGCAGACCAGATCCATGGTCTCGAAGCCGTGCAGCACGGCCGGGTCCTCGGCCGCGAACGAGGCCAGCGGCAGATAGGCGGCGCGTGCCCGGCGCGCCAGTGCATCGCGCGAGGTGGCCTGCAGCAGATGGGTCTTGCCGCAGCCGCGCGGGCCGTGGATCAGCGTGGTGCCGCCATCGCCTTCGCCCAGCTCGCGCAGCGCCGCCAGCGCCTGGGCATTCGGGCCAGCGTGAAAGTTGTCGAAGCTGGCGGCGTCCGGCAGCTGCACGGACAGCGGCAGTTGCTCGCCGATCACGGGGGCGCTTCGGATTCCGGTGCCGGCGACGTGGTATCGCCGGGGTCGAGGTACAGCGGGCTCCGGGCCCAGCGTTTCAGTGCGTGGCGCACCAGCACCGCCAGCACGGCGGCGACCGGCAGCGCCACCAGCACGCCGACGAAGCCGAACAGCTGGCCGCCGGCCATGATCGCGAAGATCACCGCTACCGGATGCAGGCCGATCCGGTCGCCGACCAGCATCGGCGTCAGTACGCCGCCTTCCAGCATCTGGCCGATGGTGAACACCAGGGTCACCCAGGCGACGCCGGTGATCGACTGCTCCTGCACCAGCATGGCGATGCTGGCGGCCAGCAGGCCACCGACGAAGCCCAGGTACGGCACGAAGCTGACCAGGCCGGACAGGATGCCGATCAGCAGCGCCACCTTCAGGCCGACGATCCACAGGCCAAGCGAATAGATCACCGCCAGCGCCAGCATCACCAGCAACTGGCCGCGGATCAGCGCGCTGAGCACGTCGTTGGCTTCGCTGGCGAAGGCGATGCCCTGCGGCAGCAGTCGGCGCGGAATCAGGTTGCGGACGCGCGCCACCATCAGGTCCCAGTCGCGCAGCAGGTAGAAGCTGACGATCGGGATCAGGAACAGGTTGGCGACAAAGCCGAGCAGCGCCGGCGTCGAGCGACCGACATAGCCGGCGATGATCGACGCGAAATCGGTGGCCCCATCCCAGTGCGAGGCCAGGAACTTGCGCAGGCTGTCGACATCGAGCTGGTAGCCGCGCGGCATCTTCAGGCCCAGCTTGGGCATCGCCACCTGCTGGACCCATTGCGCCCAGTTGGGAATGTTGTCGATCAGCGACAGCACCTGGGTCTGCAGCAGCGGCACGATCAGCAGCAGCGCCAGCACCGTGACCAGCGTGACCAGCACGAACAGGATGCAGACGGCCACGGTGCGCGACAGCCGATGGCGTTCCATGCGATCGACGATCGGATCACCGATGTAGGCGAACACGGCACCGACCGCGAACGGCGACAGGATCGGCGCCAGCAGGTACAGCAGCACCAGCAGCACGCCGATCAGCAGGTACCAGCCCCAGTGTTCGCGCAGCATCGACAGGGCCGTCGACTTCTCTGAAGCAGCCGCTGGAGTCATGGAACACGGGAAGGGAGCGGGAACGGCTAAAATCATACGGCCCCAAAGCCTCCAGCGCCCATGACCTCAGCCGAAAAACGCAGCAAGCCGTCGCCGAAGCCGACGAAACCCGCCGCCACCGCCAGCCGCGCTCCGAAAGCCCGGCCGAAGGCTGCGCCGGCAGCAGCGCCGGTGTCGCTGACCTATGCCGACGCCGGGGTCGATATCGACCGGGGCGATGCGCTGGTCGATGACATCAAGAAGATCGTCAAGTCCACCCACCGTCCGGAAGTGCTTGGCGGCGTCGGCGGCTTCGGCGCGCTGGTCACGCTGCCGAAGAAGTACAAGCAGCCGGTGCTGGTGTCGGGCACCGATGGCGTGGGCACCAAGCTGCGCCTCGGTATCGAATCCGGCCGGGTCGAAGGCCTGGGCCAGGATCTGGTCGCGATGTGCGTCAACGACGTGCTGGTCAACGGCGCCGAGCCGCTGTTCTTCCTCGACTACTACGCCACCGGCAAGCTCGACAACAGCGTCGCCGCTGCCGTCATCAAGGGCATCGCCCGCGGCTGCAAGCTGGCCGGCTGCGCGCTGGTCGGCGGCGAGACCGCCGAGATGCCGGGCATGTACCAGCACGGCGATTTCGATCTCGCCGGCTTCTGCGTCGCCGTGGCCGAGAAGAAGAAGCTGATCGACGGTACGAAGATCGCCAAGGGCGACGTGCTGATCGCGCTGCCGTCGTCCGGCCCGCATTCGAACGGTTACTCGCTGATCCGCAAGATCCTCGAGGTCAGCCGCGCCACGCACGGCGAGCAGTTGGCCAAGGGCACCCTGATCGAAGCGCTGATGCAGCCGACCACGATCTACGTCAAGCCGGTGCTGAAGCTGCTCGAAGCGGGCATTCCGCTGCGCGGCATGGCCCACATCACCGGTGGCGGCATCACCGGCAACCTCACGCGGATGTTCCCGAAGCAGCTGACGGCCGTCGTCGACATGGCCAGCTGGCAGCGGCCGGACGTGTTCACCTGGCTGCAGGCGCAGGGCAATGTCGAGGAAGACGAGATGCGCCGCGTGTTCAACTGCGGCGTCGGCTTCGTGCTGGTGGTGCCGCGCAAGCACGCCGATGAAACGCTGGCGCTGCTGAAGGCCGAGAAGATCCGCGGCTGGATGCTCGGCGAAGTGGTGCCGGGCGACGCGGAACACGTCCAGTACGCTTGAACGGCCAGCCGCTGGCGCGCCTCGCGGTCCTGATCTCCGGGCGCGGGCGCAACCTGCAGGCGCTGCAGGCGGCGGTTGCCGATGGCCGCATCCCGGCGGTGATCGTCGGCGTGATCAGCAACCGCGCCGATGCCGAGGGGCTTGCGTACGCGCGCAACGCCGGCTTGCCGTGCACGGTGCTGCCGCATCGCGACTACCCGGACCGCGCCGCCTTCGATGCCGCGCTGGCGGCCGCGCTTGATGCGCTGCAGCCCGACATCGTCGCGCTGGCCGGTTTCATGCGCATCCTGACCGACGGCTTCGTGCGGGCCTTCGAGGGCCGGCTGCTGAACATCCATCCGTCGCTGCTGCCGCGTCACAAGGGCCTGCATACCCACGATGCCGTGCTGCGTGACGGCGATGGCGAACACGGCGCAACCGTGCATTTCGTGTCCCCGCAGCTCGATGGCGGGCCGCCGGTGATTCAGGGCAAGTTCACGGTGGACGCGCATGATGACGCCGCTCGACTTGCCGAGCGCGTGATGACCGAGGTCGAGCGGAAGATCTATCCGCAGGCCGTGGCCTGGATGGCGCGCGGCGAGTTGCGGTTCGAGCAGGGCGGCGCCGCATTCCGCGGCCGCCCGCTGCGCGAACCGCTGAGCCTGGACGATCTGGAGTCTGGATTCCGATGAAGCTGCTGCCCGCCGCGATCGCGGCCCTGATGCTGGCGACCTCCGTTCGTGCCGCCGATGCCCCGCTGCCGGATCTCGATCTGGTTTACGCCGTGCAGTACGCCGGCATCAATGCCGGCGAGGCCGACATCAGCCTGAAGCCGGACACCCAGCCCGGCTGCTACCGCTACGACACCAACACCCGGCCGGTCGGCTTCGTGAAGGCCCTGTTCGGGGCGCCTAACCAGTACAGCCGCTTCTGCGTGAAGGACGGCGTGGTGCGCTCGCAGCGTTACGAATCGGTGCTCAAGGATGACGATGAGCAGAGCTACCGGCTCGATTTCGACTATGTGAAGCGGCAGGTCACCGACGAGAACGGCCAGGTGCGCGAGATCCCGGCCGAAGCGGTCGACAGCTTTTCGCTGCAGCAGGCGGTGCGGCTGTGGGTGGCCCAGCACGCCAACGACGCCGAGCCGCCGATCGCCCGCTTCACGATGGTCGACCGCAAGAACCTGACCTACTACCAGCTGAAGATCGTCGGCCGGGAAACGGTCAAGACGCCAGCCGGCGTATTCGAGACCATCCGGCTCGATCGCATCGACAACCCGAACAAGGTGGGCCGCTACTGGCTGGCCGCCGAACGCGCCTGGATGCCGGTGAAGATCGAGACCCGCAGCGGCAAGAAACCGAGCCTGATCATGTCTCTGAAGCGCTGATCGCCCGACGCGCCGAGTCACTGATTTCACTGAATTTCGACAAGCTGACGATAGGCTACGTATATATAGCGTATGAATATCTTTACGAGATGATTTCTTAGTCAATGGCTATAGTCCCTCGCGCCACATTCATTCCAACGAGGGCTGATCCATGCTCAAGACATCACGTCATCTCGCGGCGGCATTCGCCGCTACCGTCATTCCCTTCACGCTGGCCGGCGGTGCCGCTGCCGACCAGGGTGCCGGCCGCAGCAGCCAGTTCTGGTGGCCTGAACAGCTGAACCTGGCGCCGCTGCGCCAGCATGGCGCGGAGTCCGATCCGTACGGCAAGGACTTCGACTACGCCAAGGCCTTCGCCAGCATCGACCTGGCGCAGCTCAAGGCCGACATCAAGCAGGTGCTGACCACTTCGCAGCCGTGGTGGCCGGCCGACTACGGCAATTACGGTCCGTTCTTCATCCGCATGGCCTGGCACTCGGCGGGCACCTACCGGGTCGGTGACGGCCGCGGTGGCGCCGGCGGCGGCCAGCAGCGTTTCGAACCGCTGAACTCCTGGCCGGACAACGCCAATCTCGACAAGGCCCGCCGCCTGCTGTGGCCGGTCAAGCAGAAGTACGGCCGCAACCTGTCCTGGGCCGACCTGATGGTGCTGGCCGGCAATGTGGCCATGGAGACGATGGGCTTCAAGACCTTCGGCTACTCCGGTGGCCGCCGTGACGACTGGGAGCCGGAAGTCGTCAACTGGGGCCCGGAAAACAAGATGCTCGACGACCAGCGCTACAGCGGCGACCGCAATCTCCGGGGCGGCCTCGCGGCCGTGCAGATGGGCCTGATCTACGTCAATCCGGAAGGCCCGAACGGCAACCCGGACCCGATGGCGGCGGCGCGCGACATCCGCGAAACCTTTGGCCGCATGGCGATGAACGACGAGGAAACCGTCGCGCTGATCGCCGGCGGCCATACCTTCGGCAAGGCGCACGGCGCCCGCAAGCCGGAAGGCTGCGTCGGCGTAGAGCCGGCGGCGGCAGGCATCGAAGAACAGGGCCTGGGCTGGACCAACAAGTGCGGCAAGGGCAATGGCGCCGACACCATCACCAGCGGTCTCGAAGGGGCCTGGACTTCCGCCCCGGCGCGCTGGACACACCAGTACCTGACCAACCTGTACGCCTTCGACTGGGTACAGACCAAGAGCCCGGCCGGTGCCATCCAGTGGGTGCCGAAGAACGCCGATCAGGTGCAGACGGTTCCGGATGCGCATGTCGCCGGCAAGATGCACGCGCCGATCATGTTCACCACCGATCTCGCGCTGAAAACAGACCCGGCCTACAAGAAGATCACCGAGCGCTGGCTGAAGAACCCGCAGGAGTTCGAGGTCGCATTCGCCAAGGCCTGGTTCAAGCTCACCCACCGCGACATGGGGCCGCGCGCCCGCTACATCGGCGCCGACGTGCCGAAGGAAGAACTGGTCTGGCAGGACCCGATTCCGGCCGTTGATCACCCGCTGGTCGATGCCGGCGACATCGCGGCGCTGAAGGGCAAGATCCTCGCGTCCGGCCTGAGCGTGCCGGAGCTGGTGCGCACCGCCTGGGGTTCGGCGGCGAGCTTCCGCGGTACCGACTACCGGGGCGGCGCCAATGGCGCGCGCATCCGGCTGGCGCCGCAGAAGGACTGGGCGGCCAACAACCCAGCCGAGCTGAAGAAGGTGCTGGCCAAGCTCGAAGGCATCCAGAAGGACTTCAACAAGTCGGCGAAGGGCGGCAAGAAGGTGTCGCTGGCGGATCTCATCGTGCTGGGCGGCGCGGCGGCGATCGAGGAAGCCGCGAAGAAGGCCGGCCATCCGGTGGCGGTACCGTTCACGCCGGGCCGCATGGACGCGACCCAGGACAAGACCGACGTCGTCTCGTTCGCGGCGCTGGAACCGAAGGCTGACGGCTTCCGCAACTACTACGACAAGGCGGCGGCGCTGTCGCCGGCCGAGGCCCTGGTCGACAAGGCCAGCCTGCTGACGCTGACGGTGCCGGAAATGACCGCGCTGGTCGGCGGCCTGCGGGTGCTGGATGCCAACGCCGGCGGCAGCAAGCACGGCGTGTTCACCGACAAGCCGGGCACCCTCAGCAACGACTTCTTCGTCAACCTGCTCGGCATGGACACGAAGTGGGTGAAGTCGACGAAGGCGGAAGGCGTCTACGACGGCGTCGATCGGGTCAGCGGCAAACTGAAGTGGACGGCGACGCCGGTCGATCTGGCGTTCGGCTCCAGTGCCGAGCTGCGGGCCGTCGCCGAGGTCTATGGCGCCGCCGACGGCAAGGAACAGTTCGTTCGCGACTTCGTCGCCGCCTGGAACAAGGTGATGATGCTGGACCGCTTCGAGAAGATCTGAGCGGGTTGGGCGGGCTGGGTCCGGAGCGCCGCTCCGGGCTCCGTCACAGAGGCGGCGCAGCTTCGGCGGCGCCGCCTTTTTTATTGCTGCCGCGCGGACGACAGCGCGAGCTCAGGCCGGCAGCGCGCCTTCGGCCCGCAGCTTGGCCAAGTGGCTGTCGATGTTCATCCGCGCCAGCGGCAGCAGCCGGGGATCGGTGTCCGGGTACATCGTCGCCAGCATCGCGTCGACCGACTGGCCGCCTTCGCTCAGCGCCTTCACCTGCGCCTCGCGCAGCCGCCGGTGCTTGAGCGTCTGCTCCAGGTAGAAGGTGCCGCCGAGTGCGGAGCCATGCGAAGGCCAGATCACCTGGGGCTGCAACGCGATGACCTTCTCGAGCGTTGCGAAATACTTCGCCATGTCGCCTTCGGGGGCGGCGATCACCACGGTGCCGACGCCCTGGATCAGATCGCCGACGATGCACCAGGCGCGGTTGTCCGGCATCAGCGCCAGCTGGCCCTCGTCGTGGCCGGGCACGGCGATCACCCGCACCGGATGACCGAGCCAGGTGGTGACGATGTCGCCATCGACACGGGTGCGGACGGTCAGGCCGTCGAGCCAGCCCGGTTGGCGTTTCAGGATGCGCATCCGGGTATCGGCGCTCATCGCGATCGGCACGCCGAGATGGCGGGCCAGCGCGTTGGCGAACTGGCGGTGATCGGGATGATGGTGGGTGATGAACACCTCGCTGATGCCGCGCCCGACCAGATGCGCGCACAGCTTGTCGAACTCCGCGTGGTTGGCGGGCGAGGGGTCGACGATCAGCCGCGCCGCGCCGGCATCACCGATGATGAAAGCGTTGGTGCGGTCGGCCGGCGGCAGCGTGTTCGACGGGATTGGCAGCTGGAAGACCCCGTGCAGCGGCTCGATTTCCGGTGTGCCGTCGAACTGGTCGTAGTCGCCCAGCTGGCTGACCCGCCGGCTGCCCGGCTGGGCGACCAACGCCGCCAGCACGTCATGCGTCGGCGGCGCCAGCAACAGCGCGCCCTGCCGGTAGCGGTGCATCCAGTCGGCGGCGCTGGCCCACTCGCCGCCGGAAAGCTCGCCGGGATCGAGCGTGAATGCCGGCTTGCGCTGCAGGTCGATGCGAAAGAAGCGGGTGTTGAAGCGCACCGCGATGATCGGCGGCGAGATCGCAGTGCCCAGCAGGCTGACCGCGCTGACTTCGTCGGCGGCGAGAGCGGCATCGAGATCGAAGGCCAGTTCCTCGTGCAGCTCGCGGGCCAGCGCGGCGAGCAGCCGCGCGTCCAGCCCGGCCAGCAGCGGATGGCCGAGCGGATGCGGGCCATCACTGGCGTCGACCTTGCCGCCGGGGAAGGCGCTGAAGCCGGGGAACGCCGTCAGATGCGGCTGGCGGCGGGTCAGGAAGATCTCGCCGTCGCAGACCAGCACGGCGGTGACCGCATCAAGCACACGCATCGCTGCCGAGCCTAGTTGAACGATTTCAGCGCCACCTTGTTGTTGCCGTAGGTGACGGTCAGCGTCTTGTCGCCGGCGGTCCAGGTTTCCTTGCTCAGGCTGAGCACGCCGCCGACATCGGTGGCGCGGCTGTCGTCCGGCTTGCCGAGGATGGCATGCACGTCCTCGCGGCTCATGCCGGGACTGATCTTGTCGTAGTTCTCGGCCGTGACCTTCGACGAGCAGGCCGCAAGGCCGATGACGCAGCACAGCAGCAGACGGCGGACCATGTTCATCGATGCTCGACGGTGGCGGGGACGATCAAGGATGCCACAGGGCTTCCGGCACCGGCGGCGCGCCTTCGATGATCCTTAGTGGCGATGGCGGTAGCCGTCGTCACGCCAGCGGCGGTCGTCACGGCGATCGTCGCGACGGCCATCGCGGTAGCCCTGCCGGTAGCCGCGATCGTAGGGACGAGCGTACGGGCGAGCGTAGTAAGCCCCGGGGTAGTAGCCCGGGCCGTTGTAGTAGTACGGGCGCGGATACTCGCGATAGACCACCGCCGGGCCGCGCCAGACCGGCGCCGGCGCGTAGTAGTACGGGGCGCCGTAGAACGGCACGCCGATCGATACGCCGACATCGACGTGGGCCTGCGAGGTGAACGGGACCAGCATCGAGGCCAGACCGAGGGTGCCGATAGCCAGCAGCTTGCGCATGGATGTCTCCGGGTTCGTACCGATGACCCGGACCTTAAGGTCGGCTCACTGAATCGCCCCTGAACACCCGCTGCGGGTGTCGGTTACTTGCTGACCATGCCCTTGAGCCCACCGCTGATCAGCAGCGCGATGTCGCTGAGCACCAGCAGCGGTGCGACGCCGCCCGGCGACGCCAGATAGCGCGGCTCCCAGACCGGATCGAACTTTTCCTTGAAGTTGCGCAGGCCCTGGAAGTTGTAGAAGTGCTCGCCGTGGGCGAACAGCAGGCCGCCGAAGCGGTGCCAGTTCGAGGCCAGCGTGTGGTCGGCCATGCCGGACAGCGGCGCCATGCCGAGGCTGAAGCGCTGGTAGCCCTCGGCCTGGAAATGGCTCAGCAGCTTGACGAACAGGAAGTCCATCGCGCCCTTCGGCGCATCCGGCAAGTGGCGCATCAGGTCGACGCTGGCTTCCACCTTGCGCCCGGTCGTCATCAGGCTGGCGAAGGCGACGGCACGGCCTTCCTGGCGAATGATCGCCACCGGCTGGCGGCCGAGATAGGCGGGATCGAAGGTGCCCAGCGAAAAGCCTTTCTCGGCGGTGTTGTGGGCGCCCAGCCAGGCATCGGAGATCGCCCGCAGTTCGGTAATCCGGGCCGCCACGTCATCCGCGGCGATCACCTCGAACTGCAGGCCCTCGCGTTCGGCGCGGTTGTAGCCGGTGCGCAGGTTGCCGCGGTTGCGACCCTTCAGCGAGAAATCCGGCAGCGGCACATAGGCTTCCTCACCGAGCTTGAAGACGTTCAGGCCGGCGTCGAGGTAGATCGGCAGGCTCTGCGGCCGCACCTGGTAGAACGACGGCCGGCTGGCCGAGTCGCGTGCCCGTTCGATGAAGGCCCAGACCAGCTCCGGCCATTCATCGCGCGGGCCGACCGGATCGAACAGCGCCACCCACGAGCGGTTGCGGCGGCCGAACATGATGAAGGCGCGGCCGGATTCGGAGAACAGCAACGGCTTGTCGCCGGTCAGCGCCAGGCCGGCATCGGCGTGGTCCTGGTCGGCGATCACCGTCATCGCTTGCGACAAGGCGGTCGCGTCGGGCAGCACCAGCGGCGGCAGCGGCGGCCGCAGCAGCTGTCGCAGCGCGAAGCCGAGCGTGATCAGCGCCATTGCCACCAGCGCCCGCAAGGCCCGGGGCGCATGTCCGTCGATCTCGAATTCCCACCAAAGCTCGTGGCGGTACTCGACGTCGCGATAGGCGAACAGCAGCAGCCCGGTCAGCACCGCCAGGATGCTGGCCACCGCTGCCAGCCAGCCGCCGCTGAAGCGCTGCGCGAACAGCGAGGCGCGGCGCGTGAACTGGCTGCGCGACAGCGCGAGTGCGGCCACCAGCAGGCCGATGATGGTGACTTCCTGGATGCTCAGGCCGCGCGGCAGCGCGAACACCAGGCTGGCGCCGGCCAGCCCCAGGCCGGCCCACCAGGCGGCATCGAGCCGCTGCAGCATGCCGCGGGCGACGAACAGCAGCGCCAGCCCGGCGATCGAGCCCAGGAAGTGCGCCGCTTCGACCAGCGGCAATGGCACTTCCAGCGACAGCAGATCGGTGGCAGTGACGGTGGCCGGGGTGACGCCGGTGGCCAGCAGGAAGACGCCGACGATCAGCGTCTGCGCCGCCAGCAGCACCGGCGACAGGCTGACCACCGCGCGGGTCACCGGTGCTGCCGCGCCGCGCCGCAGCTCGGTGGCGATCAGCAGCGCCAGCGCCAGCAGCAGCGGCAGCACGTGGTAGGTGAGCCGGTACAGCAGCAGCGCGCCGGCCAGGCGGTCGGTCGGCACCGCACCGCCGAGCGCCACCAGCATGATCGCCTCGAACACGCCGAGGCCGCCCGGCACATGGCTGATGATGCCGAGCACGGTGGCGATCGCGAAAAAGCCGACGAACGCCGGAAAGCCGATCGAGCCGCCCGGCAGCAGGCACCACAGCACGGCGGCCGAGGCGACGATGTCGACCGCCGAGACGACCAGTTGCTCCACCGCCAGCGGCCCGGACGGCAGGCGCAGGGTCAGGCCTTCGCGCCAGGTCAGCGTGCGGCCCCGGAAGCACAGCCAGATCAGCAGCGCCGTGGCCAGCACGGTGGCGGCTGCGACCGCTTGCAGCACCCCGACCGGCAGATGGGCGATCGGCGCCACTGCGGCGGCGCCCCACAGCAGCGCCAGCGCGCCGACGGCGGTGATGCCGATGCCGAAGGCGCCGGCATTGAAGGCGATGGCCCGCGAGATCGCGCCGGCCTCGACGCCGGCGGCGCCGTACATGCGCATGCGCACCGCGCCGCCGGTCAGCACGCCGAGGCCGACGGTATTGGCCAGCGCGTAGGCGATGAACGCGGTGCGGGCCACGATCCGGTATGGCACCACGGCGCCGACGAAGCGCAGCGAGGCGTGGTCGTAGCCGGTCAGCGCCGCGTAGCTGATGGCGGTGGCGACCAGCGCCATGGCGATCGCCGAGGTCGGCGTGTCGGCGACCGCACCGACCAGTTCGGCATAGCTCAGCTCGGCCATCAGGCCGTGCAGCGCTTCGTACAGCAGGCTGACGACGAACAGCACGAAGCCGGTCACCAGCCACGGCTGCCAGCGGCGGAAGCCGGCCAGCAGCCAGGCCTTGCGTTCGCGGCTGATCACGACGCCGTTCCTCCGCATGCGCCGGGGCTCATCCTTGGCGATCCGCCGCCGGTGCCAGCGCCTGGCCGAGATCGGCGATCAGATCCTCGGCATGTTCCAGGCCGACCGACACCCGCAGCAGGTTCGGCGGCGTGGTGCTGTACGGTCCTTCGACCGACGCCCGGTGCTCGATCAGGCTTTCGATGCCGCCGAGGCTGGTGGCGCGCGTGAAGATTTTCACCCGGCCGACCGCCGCCAGCGCCGTCGCGCGGTCGCCGCGCACCTGGAACGACAGCATCGCGCCGAAGCCGCCGGGCATCTGCCGGCGCGCCAATGCGTGGCCGGCATGGCCCGGCAGGCCGGGATAGTGCACGCGCTCGACGGCCGGATGGCCGGCCAGGAACTCGGCCACCGCCTGGGCGTTGGCGGTCTGCGCGCGGACCCGCAGCGGCAGGGTGGCGATCGAGCGCTGCAGCAGCCAGCAGTCGAACGGCGACGGCACCGCGCCGCCCTTGGTCTGCAGGTCGCGAATTCGTCCGAACAGCGGGTCGCCGGCGTCCCGGGCGATTAGCGCGCCGCCCAGCACGTCGCTGTGGCCGCCCAGGTACTTGGTGGTCGAATGCATGACCAGGTCGGCGCCCAGGGTCAGCGGCTGCTGGATCACCGGCGTGGCAAAGGTCGAATCGACCACCAGCGTCGCGCCGGCGGTGCGCGCCAGTTCGGCGAGGCCGGCGATGTCGCAAATCTTGAGCAGCGGATTGGACGGCGTTTCCGCCCAGATCAGCCGGGTGGCCGGCGTGATGGCGGCGCGCACGGCGTCGAGATCGGTCAGGTCGACCAGGCTGTGCGCCAGCCCCCAGCGCGCCAGCAGTTCGCGCAGCTGGGTGCGGGTGCCGTGGTAGACGTCGTCCGGGGCGATCACGTGGTCGCCCGGCGACAGCGCCTGGAACACCGCCAGCGAGGCCGCCGAGCCGGAGGCGAAGGCCGCCGCCGTCGCACCGCGCTCCAGCGCCGCCAGCAGCGTTTCCAGCGCCGTGCGGCCGGGATTGCCGGATCGCGAATACAAATGGCCGTGCGGATATTCGCCATCGGCGTCGCGCGCGAAGGTCGTCGACAGGATCGGCGAGGGCGCCACCGCACCGGTCGCGGCGTCGGGGTGGCGACCGGCGTGGATGGCGAGGGTTTCGAGCTTCATCGGCACGGCAGGAAAAAATCGGGATCGGGAGCTTACAGCGTCCCGAAGGCAATTCCGGCGGCCAGGAGCGCGCCGCGTTCGCGGGCAGCCGCTTGCGCGGCCGGGTCCGGCTCGCCGCGCACGATCAGCGGCTCGGCGACCCGCTTCCAGCGGAAGCCGGTGGCGATCCGCTCCAGCGCCCGCACGGCGCCGCTGCCGTCGTTGCCGGCGCTGACCAGCATCAAGTACGGCAGGCCGTCGACCCGACCCTCGGCCGGGTAGTAGGTGCGGTCGAGAAAGTCCTTCACCGCGCCGGACAGATAGCCGAAGTTCTCCGGCGTGGCGACGATCAGGCCATCGGCGGCCAGCAGTGCATCCAGCCCGGCATCGAGTGCGCGCATCGTGACGGTATCAACCTCGTCGGCGAACTCGGCAGCGCCGGCGCAGGCCGCCTCGACCAGCTGCAGCGTACGGCCGGTCTGGCTGCTCCAGACGATCAGCAGCCGCTTCTTCACCGCCGCCATCAGCGCAGGCTGCGCTTGAAGCGGTGGATCAGCCGCCGCTGCAGCTTCGACGGCCGGTCGCCGCCGATCTCGTCGGCTGCGGCACGCGCCTCGGCCTCGCGGGCGCGACGCGCCTGGCTGGCGTCGGTTTCGGCGTACAGCAGTCGTGCGTACGGCGCGCCGAGGCGCTGGTCGCTCAACTCCAGCACCGTCACCTGCATCTCGTCGAAGCCGCGCTTGATGCTGATCTCGGCGTCGATCGCGACGTCCTTGGCCACCTTGGTGCGCTGCCCGGCATAGCGGACATGGCCGGCCTCGATGGCCTCCTTGGCGAGACTCCGGGTCTTGTAGAAGCGCGCCGCCCACAGCCACTTGTCGAGCCGCACCGCATCGACCGGCTTCGGATGGCGGGCCGGCGGATCGCCGCCGTCGTCGGCGTCCAGATCGTCGTCGTCATCCTCGTCGTCGATCACGCTCAGTCTCCGCTCGGACGGCGGCAGACCGGCCCGGCGACCACCGGCAGGCCGATCGCGAAGCGCAGCCGGCGCAGCGCCAGCTGGGTGGCCTCGCGCGGCGCGCCGTAGTCGGCGACGAAGCGCAGCAGCGCGTCGACCTCGATCGGCTCGGCGCGGGCGATCGCGCAGGCGCGGTCGAGCGCGGCGGCGTCACCGTCGTCCAGCCAGGCGGCGAGCTGCTCGTGCAGCGCGGCCAGATCGACCGCCATCAGGGCACCGCCGGCTGCGGCACGGGATCGCGGGTCTGGCGCCAGACCACGATGAGTGCTGCGAAAGTCAGGCTGGCGGCCAGCAGGAACGGCGCGCCCGGCAGGTGCAGTGCGCTGCCACGGCCGATGAAGAACGCGAAGCTGCCGGTGAACAGCGCCGGCGCGACCATGCCGGCGATGCCGACGATGCTGGTGTTGGCACCCTGCAGCCGGCCCTGTTCGGTCGGCGCCACGTGCTGGGTCATCAGGCTTTGCAGGCCCGGGTTGAACAGGCCCATCAGCGCGAAGATCGGCATGCCGGCCCAGAACCACGGTGCAGTCGGCGCCAGCGCCATCCACAGGAAGCCGACGGTGCCGCAGGACAGGCCGCTGTACATCGAGATGCGCTCGCCGAAGCGCTTGACGTAGCGGCGCACCAGCCCACCTTCGACGGCGATGTTCAGCACTCCGGTGAAGGTCAGGGTCAGGCCGGTGGTTTCGGCGTTCCAGCCGTAGCGGTAGCCGGTGTACAGCACGAACACGCTGGGCAGCACGTAGCGGGCCAACTGAAACAGCAGATTGACGAAGGCGAGCCCGGCCAGCCCCGGATAGGCGCGCAGCAGCTGAAGCGCGCCGACCGGGTTGGCGCGCTGCCACGAGAACGCGCTGCGCCGCTCCGGCGGCAGCGATTCCGGCAGCACCAGCAGGCCGTACAGCGCGCTGACCAGCGCCAGCCCGGCCGCCGCCCAGAACGGCAGTCGCGGGTCGATGCCGCCGAGCAGCCCGCCGAGCGCCGGGCCGACCACGAAGCCCAGCCCGAACGCCGCACCCAGCATGCCGAAGCCGGCGGCGCGTCTGTCCGGCGGCGTGATGTCGGCGACATAGGCGGCCGACACCGAGAAGCTCGACGCCGTGATGCCGGACAGGATGCGGCCGACCAGCAGCCAGCCGACCGTCGGCGCCAGCGCCATCACGATGTAGTCGAGGCCAAGGCCGAAGCATGAGATCAGGATCACCGGCCGGCGGCCCCAGCGATCGGACAGCGCGCCGAGCAGCGGCGAGAACAGGAACTGCATCAGCGCCCAGGCGGTCGCGAACAGGCCATAGGTTTCGGCGGCGTAGGCGGTGTCGCCGCCTCGGAACTGCTCGATCAGCTTGGGCAGCACCGGGATGATCAGGCCAAAGGCCAAGACGTCGATCACCACGGTGATGAAGATGAAGATCAGCGCCGCGCGCCGGGGCGCATCAGTCATCGGCCCTCCCGGGCAGGCGGTTCGGCACGGCTTCAGGCCACCGAATAGATCTGGTGGCTGTGGTGGGACTTCGGTTCCCAGAGCTGGATGCCGGCCTCGATCTCGGTGGCGCGGATCAGGTTGTCGCCGCCCTTGAGGGTGGCGGTGTCGACGAAGGCCGACTCCAGCACGCGGACCAGGCCCCGGATGTTGCCGTGCCAGCGGCAGTCGCGGATCACGCCCCAGGCCTCGCTGGACAGGCCGGTCGGCGCCACCCAGTTGGTGCAGCGGCCGACCATCTTGGCCAGGGCCGTCGCGACCACGGCGATCATGTCTTCTTCGCGCTTCGACAGCTCCGGCACCTGCAGGGTCGAGGCGCCGAGGCGGGTGAACTGGTCGAGGTTCACCGAGTTCATCAGGTGGGTCCACGAACGGTTGGTGGCGTACAGCACCGCGCATTCCAGCGGCTGCTTGGCCGAGGCGCCGTAGGGCAGGTACTGGCCGTTGTCGAGCGCTTCCATCAGCACTTCCATGACCGCGCCGTTGATCTCGTGGCTTTCGTCAAGGAAGCAGACGCCATCGCGGGCGTGCTGGAACGCCCCGGTGCGGGCGCCGGCGCCAGGAAACGCGCCGGACACGTGGCCGCACAGCAGCGACTTGATCGCCGCCTTGTCGCCGACGCTCTCGGCGGCCAGGTTCACCGACACGAACTTCCCCTTGGCGCGCTGCAGGTAGTAGTAGTACGCGAGCGTGGTCTTGCCGGAGCCGGGACCGCCCAGCAGGCAGGCGCGCGAGATGCCGTTGGCGGCAAAGCCGCGGATGCGCGCCACCAGCGCATGCAGTTCCGGGCTGAACACGAAGAAGTTCTTGAACGTGGGGTTGTCGACCTCGGTGGTCGCCGGCATGCGGATCACGTTGTCTTCGGTCACCGGCTTCAGGCGGCCGGGCAGCTGCCGGGAGACGCCGTCGAGGTCCGAGGCGATCATCAGCCGCATGCCCTGCAGCCGGCCGGCGGCGGCGCGCTTGTCGAGCCACTGGCCGAGCGCGACCAGCTGGGTTGGATTGATCGCCACCACCAGCACCGTCTCGAAACCGGCGGCGCGGGCGGCGATCACCTTGTCGGCCAACGGATCGAGATCGAGCGGATGGTTGAACAGGCTCAGCACGAACGGGCTGGCCACGCCGCCGGCGATGCCGGGATCGAGCAGCGACACCACCGCGCTGCGCTGACCGACCGGCAGTTGCAGGGCATCGCCGGTCAGCAGCTCGCGGTCGCGGAGCATCGCCTCCGGCGCCACCACCAGCAGTTCCGGTGCCTGGTCGCGAGGCGTGATGCTGAATTCAGCGGGCTTCTTGTCTGCCTTCTTGCCGGTGCCAAACATTCTGTGGAACTCCCTTGGATGCTGTTCTGTGCGACCGGACGGTAGCGACCTGCAGCGTCTCCACCCCGCGCCATCCGATGGAACACCGGTGCCTGCTGACCAGCGGCAACCCCCGTGTGCCCACCGCACCGGCCGTATGATTGCAGCCCCGCATGGCTGCCGACAAACCGATGACCGAGACGCCGACCCCAAGCCTGTTCGAGACCCTGGGCGGTGAGCCGGGCATCCGCAAGCTGGTGGATGATTTCTACGCGCTGATGGACGCGGAACCGTTCGCCGCCGGCATTCGGGCACTGCACCCGGCGGCGCTGGAAGGCTCGCGCGACAAGTTCTTCTGGTTCCTGTGCGGCTGGAGCGGCGGACCGGATCACTACATCGAACGCTTCGGCCATCCCCGGCTGCGGGCCCGGCATCTGCCATATCCGATCGCCACCTCGGAGCGTGACCAGTGGCTGTCCTGCATGCAGCAGGCGCTGAGCCGTCAGCCGTGGCCGGACGCGGTCAAGAACCAGCTGCTGCGCTCGTTCTTCGATACCGCCGACTGGATGCGCAACCGGCCGGACTGAGCCGCCCGGCCGCCCGGCGCGAGCGGTTCAGGCGCCCGCCTGCCGCGCCGGCTTCAGCAGCCAGACCAGCAGCGCCAGCACCAGCACGGCCGGCAGTGCCGCCGGCAGCAGCACCAGGCCGAACACCGGCAGCAGGATCAGCCCGACGACGAGGCCGATCGGCACCAGCAGCATCAGCAACAGCAGGCCACCCACCAGGCTCAGCAGCGCGCACAGCAGCCAGCCGATCAGGCTGAACACGGCGCCGATCACGGCGACCAGCAGCCAGCCGAACAGCAACAGCAGCAGGATCACCAGCAGCGCTTCGATCATCGGTGCCACTCCCGGGGGCGTGCCGCTTGGATGCTGCGTCCCCGGCGCGCGGATGCAGCCGGCCGGCTGGTCCGGCGGCGCGGCTCAGGGCCGTGCCTTGAACTCGACGGCCACTGCCTGCGAATCCGCCGGCAGCGGATCGCGGGAGGTGAGCAGCCGCAGGCCGCCTTCGGCGAGCAGGCCGCCGCGATCGCGCTTGAAACGCTGGATCAGCGACGGGAACGGCGTGGTCGGCGTGAACAGGAACGCAGCCCAGCCGTCGCGGCCGGTTTCCTTGACGTGGTACAGCGCGCGATCGGCGATCTCGACGAGGTCCTGCCAGTCCAGCGACTGAGGCGTGGCGTGCAGCGGGTACTCGGAAAAGCCGACCGAGCAGCTCAGCTGCAGCGGTTCCGGGCCGCCGGCATCGAAGGGGTGGGCCGACACCACGGTGCAGATCCGCGAGGCATAGCTGACCGCGTGCTCGCGCGACAGCGGCCGCGACACGATCAGGAATTCCTCGCCGCCCCAGCGGGTCACGTAATCGCCGGTGCGCACCAGTTCGCCGAGCAGCGCGCTGAACTGCTGCAGCACGCGGTCGCCGCCGCCGTGGCCGTGGCTGTCGTTGATGCGCTTGAAGTGATCGATGTCGACCAGCAGGAACAGCAGGATGTGGTCGGCCTGGTAGTTGCCCTTCGCGTTGCGGCGGTAGAAGGCGAGATCCTGCGGCAGCTGGTTCAGCAGGTAGCGGCGGTTGCGCAGGCCGGTCAGCGGATCGGTGTAGCTCGCGGTTTCCAGCTGCTGGTTGGCCAGCGCTAGCGCATCGGTGCGCTGGGCGACGATGCGCTCCAGCGCCGCCCGGCGATGTTCCAGTGCCCGCAGCTGCCAGCGATGGGCGGCGAAGCCGGCCAGCAGCAGCGCCAGCCCGGCGAGGCCGTAGAACCAGCTAGTCTCGTGCAGCCGGGGCTTGATCCGGAACGGCACGCTGGCCGGTGCCTGGCTCCAGATGCCGGCGTTGTTGGCGCCGCGAACCTCGAACACGTAATCGCCCGGCGGCAGGTTGGTGTAGTCGGCGTGGCGGCTGTGCTGGTCGCGGACCGGCCGCCAGTCGGTGTCGTAGCCGCGCAGACGGTACTGCAGCTGAACGGCGTTCGGGTCCTGGAAGCTCAGGGCCGAGAACTTGAAGCTCAGGTCGCGCACCCGGGCCGGCAGCCGCATGGCGAGGAACGGCTCGATGCCGATCCAGGCGTCGCCGACCTGCACCGATTCGATCCGCACCGTCGGCGGCACCTGGTTGCTGGCCAGCGTCTCGGTCGGCACCACCAGCACGCCGTCGCGGGTCGGCAGCCACAGCGCGCCGCGATCCATGAAGCCCTTGCTGTTGCCGGTGCCGTTGCAGCACTCGGCGCGCGGTCCGGTGCTGCGGACCGCGAACTCGTTGCCGTAGATCTCCGCGCGCACCCGCTGCGGCTGGCCGCTGCCGGTGCGCCGCAGGTCATCGAGCGGCGCGCGGTAAAGGCCGCGCAGGCCGGCCACCCAGAGGTAGCCGCGGGCATCGTCGAACAGCCGGAACGGCGTGTTGGTCGGCAATCCCTGGGCGTGGCCGAAGCCGGTCCAGCGGCCGCCCTCGAATACGTACAGCTGCTCGGTGGCAGTGCCGACCACCAGCCGCCGGTCCGGCAGTTCGTGGATCGCGGTGATGTCCAGGTCGCCCGGCAGGCCGTTGTTGGCGCCGAGCATCGTCACCGCATCGCGCGTCCATTCGCCGAGCCCGTACTGGGTGCCGAGCAGCAGGCGGCCGTCGCGCGTCTGGTACAGCACGCGGACGCTGGGATCGGCGAGCCCCTCGGCCTTGCCGAAGCGCGTCAGCGCGCCGCCGGCGTAGCGGAACAGGCCGTCGGAGGTGGCAAACCACAGCCGCCGGGCGCGGTCGCGCAGGATGCCGTTGATGCGCAGGCCATCCAGCGCCGCCAGCGCCGGCAATGGCTCCGGCTGGCCCCGGCGCAGCAGTACCGCGCCCTTCAGCGTGCCGACCCAGAGATCGTCGCCTTCCACCAGCAGGCTGAGCACGGTCGGGTCGGGCAGCGCCCGCGTCGGCACCGGCTGCGTGAAATGGCCGTCGACCAGCAGGCTCAGGCCGGCATCGGTGCCGACCCAGACGCGCCCGCCGGCATCGCGTTCCAGCGCCCAGACCTGCGACGAACGCAGCCCCTCCTGGGTCGAGTAGCGGGTGGTCAGGCCGCTCCATAGCCGGGTCAGGCCGCGCGTGCGGCTGCCGAGCCAGAGGTTGTTCTCGCGATCCTCGAAGGCGGTGAGGAAGTCCCAGCGGGTGCCCATGCGGTCGTTGTCGATCTGCTCGACCAGCCGCCCCTCGCGCAGCCGCGACAGCCCGCCGTGGGTGCCGACCCACAGGTCGCCATCCTTGTCCGCGTACATCAGGCCGATCGCCGCGCGGCCCAGCGCGGCGGTATCGGCGAAGCGCTGCCAGCCGCCGCCACTGCGCCGGAACAGGCCGCTGCCGGTACCCGCCCACAGCTCGCCGTTGCACAGCGCCAGATGCAGCACCGGATCGCCGGCCGGCAGGCCGGGCAGCGGTTCGAGGCGGGCGCTGCCGTCGCGCAGCTCGATGACGCCACCGTTGCTGCCCAGCCACTGCGCCCCGTCGGCCTCGATGGCCGCGTGCAGCGGGCTGACCACGCGCGGATCGCGGCGCAGCTGGCCATCGACGACTCTCGACAACCCGCCCTGCGTCGCCAGCAGCAGCGCGCCATCGGCGCTGGTCAGGATCGCGGTGATCTCGGTGTTGGCAGTCGGCGTCAGCGGCGCCGCCGGCACGGCGGTGAACACACCGTCGCGATACCAGGCGACGCCGGTGCTGGTGCCGACCCAGAGCCGGCCCTGGTCATCGAGCTGCAGCGCTTCGATGACATCGCCGGGCAGACCCGGCGTGCCGGCCGCCAGGTGGTGGGTGAAGCGCACGCCATCGAAACGGGCAAGGCCGGTCGGCGTGCCGATCCAGATGTAGCCCTCGGCGTCCTGGGCGATGGCCACGGCGGCGATATGCGGCAGCCCTTGTTCGACCGACCAGCTGTCGCGGATGAAGTTGTGGAATGCCTTGCCAGGCGTCAGCGCCAGCACCGGGCCGCACAGCACCAGCAGGCAGGCAAGCGCCGCCCGCATGCACTGCCGCAGGCCGCGCGGCGCGTCAGCGTGGGTGATCGGGCGGGACCGCGTTGGCTTCAAGACATCACTCCGCGCAGGCTGCGGGCGCTGGGGACAGGGGGTGGCTTGGGCCGTCCGGGCCGGCTTGGCCGATCGCGCGGTCCGGCGTGACCGGTGTGTGCGCTGCAACAATTGTACACCGCCGTCAAGTCGGTGAAGTCGATGATCGAGTCGTCAGCCGGGATGGCCCGGTACCGGCTACCCGGCGCTTGCGGCGGCGGATCATGCGCGACGGTCGTGAAAGATTCTGTCAACGCCGCACCGATGCCGGGCCTTGGTCACCGCCGCTTTGCAGGGTCGGGTGTCGCGGTGCAACATGCGTGCCTGCCGCTGCTGGCGCCGCCTGAAATTCCTTTCCGATCCATGACCTGCCTGACGCCCCTGGCGTTTCCTGCCGTTGTCGAAGATGCCAGCGGTATCGCCCGCATCGGCGATGCCTGGCTGCAGGGCCGCAGCGTGTTCGGCGGGCTGCAGGCGGTGCTCGGCGTGCGGGCGATGCGTGCCCGGCTGGCCGAGCCGCTGCCGCTGCGGACCCTGCAGACCACGTTCATCGCCCCGCTGCCGGCCGGCGAGATCCGCGTCGAAGCCCAGCTGCTGCGGGCCGGCAAGAGCACCGTGCACGCCGAGGCGCGGCTCTACGACGGCAGCCAGCTCGCCTGCCTAATGGTGGCGGTGTTCGGATCGGCGCGGCCGTCGACGATCGCCATCGACACGCCGCCGGTGGCCGCAGCCCGGCCCGCGGCGCAATCGGCCGAGCTGCCGTTCGTGGCCGGCATCACGCCGCCGTTCCTGAAGATGTTCCGGATGCGCTGGGCCGACGGCGCGTTCCCGTACTGCGGCGGCGCCCGGCCGAGCTTCCAGGTGTGGGCCGAGCTGCGCGAGGCCACCGTGGTCGATGAAGCGACCGTGATCGCGCTGGCCGATTCGATTCCATCGCCGGCGCTGTCGCTGCTGCGCCGGCCGAGCCCGGCCAGCTCGCTGACCTGGACACTGGAATTCCTGCGTGCCCATGTCGACGCACCGGCCGCGCCGTGGCTGATCGATGCCACCGTGACCTCGGCGGCCGATGGCTACGGCGCCCAGACCGCCACCCTGTTCGATGGCGATGGCCGGGCGGCCGTGCTGAGCCGGCAGAGCGTGGTGATCTTCGGCTGAACCAACGCGTTCATGCGGCTGCCTGCGATCGGCGGCTGACCCCCGGCCCCCGGTGCTGGCAGAATTGCGCGCCGCACAACCGCGGTCGATGCCGGACATCATGAAAAAGACTTCATTCCCCAAGCAGGACATCAAGATCCTGCTGCTCGAAGGCGTGTCCCAGACCGCCGTCGAAACCTTCCGCGCCGCCGGCTACACGAACATCGAGTTCCACGAGAAATCGCTGTCGGAAGCCGCGCTGATCAAGGCGATTTCCGATGCCCGCATGGTCGGCATCCGCTCGCGCACCCAGCTGACCGCCGCCGTGCTCGCCGAAGGCAAGCGCCTGGGCGCCATCGGCTGCTTCTGCATCGGCACCAACCAGGTCGATCTCGACGCCGCCCAGGCGCGCGGCATTCCGGTGTTCAACGCGCCGTACTCGAACACCCGCTCGGTGGCCGAACTGGTGATCGCCGAGGCGATCATGATGATGCGGCGCATCCCCGAGAAGAACGCCGAATGCCATCGCGGCGGCTGGTCGAAGACCGCCGTCGGCAGCTTCGAAGTGCGCGGCAAGACGCTGGGCCTGATCGGCTACGGCCACATCGGCACCCAGGTCGGCGTGCTGGCCGAAAGCCTGGGCCTGCGAGTGATCTTCCACGACATCGAAACCAAGCTGGCGCTTGGCAATGCCGCGCCGGCCGCCAGCCTGAACGACCTGCTGCACCGTTCCGACATCGTCTCGCTGCATGTGCCGGAAACCCCGGCGACCAAGCTGATGTTCGGCAAGCCGGAACTGAGCGCGATGAAGCGGGGAGCCTTGCTGATCAACGCCTCGCGCGGCACCGTGGTCGATATCGACGCGCTGGCCGAAGCGCTGAAGAGCGGGCAGGTCGGCGGCGCGGCGGTCGACGTGTTCCCGGTCGAGCCGAAGGGCAATGACGACAGGTTCGTGTCGCCGCTGATCGGCATGGACAACGTCATCCTGACGCCGCACATCGGCGGCTCGACCCTGGAAGCGCAGGAAAACATCGGCATCGAGGTGGCGGCCAAGCTGGTCCGCTACAGCGACAACGGCTCGACCCTTTCGGCGGTCAACTTCCCGGAAGTGTCGCTGCCCGAGCATCCGAACAGCCACCGCCTGCTGCACATCCACGAGAACCGTCCGGGCATGCTGAGCCGGATCAACGAGCTGTTCTCGGCCGGCGACGTCAACATCGAAGGCCAGTACCTGCAGACCAGCGGCAACATCGGCTACGTGGTGATCGACATCGCCGCCGCCGACCAGCAGGCCGAGAAGCTCAAGGATCAGCTCGCCGCGATCTCCGGCACCTTGCGGACCCGCCTGCTGTACTGACGGCGATGAACACTGAGGCGGCGGCATGCGCGTTGGGGCTTTCCTGCGGCGGCTGCCGCTTCCGCTGTACGCGGTACTGGCGATGAGCAGCGCCGACGCTGCCCCGAAGCTCGCGCCGTATGGCAGCTGGGCCTCGCCGATCAGCTCCGATGCCATCGTCGCCGACAGCCTCAAGCTCGGCCAGATCGCGATCGACGGCCAGGCGATCTACTGGGTCGAGGGCCGGCCTGCGGAAGCCGGCCGCAACGTGCTGATGCGCCGGCGCGCCGACGGCCTCCTCGACGAGATGACGCCGGCCGGCTTCAACGTCCGCACCGGCGCCCATGAATACGGTGGCGGCAGCTTCACGGTCGCTGGCGACATCGCCTATTTCGCCAATTTCAAGGATCAGGCGCTGTACCTGCAGCCGCCGGATGGCCCGCCGCAGGCCTTTGTCGGCGAACCCGGCGCGCGTTTCGCCGATGCCGTGGTCGATGCGCCGCGCGCGCGGCTGATCGCGGTCCGCGAGGCGCATCCGGCGGATGGCGCCGAACCGGTCAACACCCTGGTGGCGATCGGCCTCGAAGGCGAGCACACGATCCGCACGCTGGTTTCCGGCGCCGATTTCCATTCATCACCGAAGCTCAGCCCCGATGGCCGCCAGCTTGCCTGGCTGTCGTGGCGGCATCCGAACATGCCCTGGGACGGCACCGTGCTGTCGGTCGGCCAGTTCGACGACGACGGCTTCGTCACCGGCGTGGTCACGGTGGCCGGTGGCGCCGACGAATCGGTGTTCCAGCCGGCCTGGTCCCCCGATGGCGAGTTGGTGTACGCCTCCGACCGCAGCGGTTGGTGGAACCTCTACGGCTGGCGCGCCGGCAAGAGCCGTTTGATCGTCAAGGCCGAGGCCGAATTCGGCGAGCCGCAGTGGGAATTCGGCATGAGCCGCTACGGCTTCACGCCGGACGGTCTGATCATCGCCGCGCCGATCCGCAACGGCGTGGCCGGGCTGGTCGCGATCGATCTCAAGACCGGCCATCAGCGCGAGATCGCCACGCCGTTCCGCGAGATCAAGGAACTGCGGGTCGGCGACGGCTTCATCGCCTTTCTCGGCGGCTCGCCGGCCGAGGCGCGCTCGCTGGTGAGGCTGGACCTGAAGACCGGCCAGTTCGAGATCCTGCGCCGGGGCAGCAGCCTGAAGGTCGATGACGGATACCTGTCGAGCGCCCAGCCGATCGTCTTTCCGACCACCGACGGTCTGAGCGCCCACGCCTTCTTCTACCCGGCGACCAACCGCGCGTTTGCCGGGCCCAAAGGCGAAAAGCCGCCGCTGATCGTGCTCAGCCACGGCGGCCCGACCAGCCAGGCCACGCCGACATTCAATCCGACGATCCAGTTCTGGACCTCGCGCGGCTTCGCCGTGGTCGACGTCAACTACGGCGGCTCCTCCGGCTACGGCCGCGACTACCGGCGTCGGCTCAACGGCCGCTGGGGCGTGGTCGACATCGACGACTGCGTCAATGCCGCGCAGTACCTGGTCGCGCAGGGGCGGGTCGACGGCGCCCGGCTGGCGATCCGCGGCGGCAGCGCCGGCGGCTACACCACGCTCGGCGCGCTGGCCTTCCGGCCCGGCGTGTTCAAGGCCGGCGCCAGCTATTACGGCGTCGGCGATCTGGAAGTGCTGGCCCGCGACACCCACAAGTTTGAATCGCGCTATCTCGACAGCCTGATCGGCCCCTATCCGGAGGCCAAGGCGCTGTACCAGGCGCGCTCGCCGGTACATGCGGTGGCGCAGATCGACAGCGCCGTGATCCTGTTCCAGGGGCTGGACGACAAGGTGGTGCCGCCGAACCAGTCGCAGCTGATGTTCGACGCGGTGAAGCGGCGCGGCCGGCCCGTGGCCTATGTGCCGTTCGCAGGCGAAGGCCACGGCTTTCGCGCCGCTGCGGCGATCAAGCGCAGTCTCGAAGCCGAGCTGTACTTCTACGGCCGTGTACTCGGCTTCACGCCGGCTGACGCATTGCAGCCGCTGGCGATCGAGAACCTGCCGGCGGATTGAGCGCTTGCCGATCGTCAGTCATCTATTCACCGAGCAGGTAAATTTTCAGAAAATCACTATTCATACAGTGATTTAAAAAATTCAAATCTATTCATAATCTATTCAATCTTCTATGCTGATGGCATGGAAGACCGCCTGTTCCCTTTCCTGATGGCAGGTCCGCGCACGGCAGCGGAAATCGCCGAGCGCCTGGCCGTCAGCCAGCCCACGGTGTCGCGTCTGCTCGCACGCCACACGCCGCCAGTGATCGTGCTGGGGCGGGGCCGGGCTGTGCGCTACGGCCTGCGCCGGGCGATCCGGGCACTGCAAGGCGATCTGCCGGTGTACCGGATCGACACCGACGGGCGCGCCAGCGAGATCGGCCTGCTGGCGGTGCTGCACGGCGGCGTCTGGTACCAGTCGCTCGATGGCGGCACGTCGGCGGTTTACGACGATCTGCCCTGGTTCCTCGACGACATGCGCCCGCAGGGCTTCATCGGCCGGGCGCTGGCGACCGGTGCTGAAGACCTGGGCCTGCCGGCAAGGCTGTCGGACTGGTCGACCGACCAGTCGCTGTACTGGATGGCCCAGCGCGGCGAAGACGCGGTCGGCAATCTGATCGTCGGTGCCGAATCGCTGCGCCGCCTGCAGGCGCAAGCGGCGCCGGCGCAGGTCAGCCGCGCCGATTACCCGGCGCTTGCGGCTGCAGCGCTGGCTGGCGAGGTCGGCGGTTCGTCGCCGGGTGGCGAGCAGCCGAAGTTCACAGCGCTGGCGGCGGATGCCGACAGCGATCCGCGACCGGTGCTGGTCAAGTTTTCCGAGCCGCTCGACACGCCGTCCGGCCTGCGCTGGGCCGATCTGCTGATCGCCGAAAGCCTGGCAGCCGATTGCATTGGCGCGGCCGGCATCACGGCGGCCCGCAGTCAGGCCTTCGAGGCCGGCGGGCGGATGTTTCTCGAAGTCGAGCGCTTCGATCGCATCGGGCTTCACGGCCGTCAGGGGCTGATTTCGCTGGCGGCGGTCGATGACCAGTTCGTCGGTGGCCGGGCCGGCTGGCATCCATCGGCGTTGGCGCTGGTCGGCCAGCGGCTGCTGTCGGCCGAGGACGCCGACCGGATTGCCTGGCTGTCCGCGTTTGGTGCGCTGATCGCCAACAGCGACATGCATTACGGCAACCTGAGCCTGCTGTTCGACGGTCGCTGGCCGCTGCGGCTGGCGCCGAGCTACGACATGCTGCCGATGCTTTACGCCCCGCTGCGCGGCGAGGTGCGTGATCCGCCGTTCGAGCCGCGCTCGCCGCTGACCCGCGCGCTGGATCAGGGCCGCGCCGCGCAGCCGGTGGCCGTGCAGTTCTGGCAGCGGCTGGCCACCGATGCGCGGGTCACGCCGGCGTTTCGGGCGATCGCCGCGGCCAATGCCGAACGGGTCGCCGCACTGCGGCTCTGAGCGCCCGTAGACTGGCTGCCATGCCCAATCCGAAGCGGTTCCTGCAACAGCATCTGACGGCCCCGATCGAGAAGCGCCTGCGCGACTGGGTGGTCAGCGTCTTCCCGCGCGATGAAAAGCTCGCCATCGAGTACGACCAGCCGCTCGGCGATCCCGGGCTGTTCGGCCCGGACTCGGTCACCTGGCGCGTGCACGGCGATTTTCCCGCCATGATGGCCGGCGGCATTGCGGCGCTGATGCTGCAGACCCTGCATCCGACGGCGCTCGCCGGCGTCTGGGATCACTCGAACTTCCGCGCCGATCTGGTCGGCCGGCTGCGCCGCACCACGGCCTTCGTCGCCGGCACCAGCTACGCGCCGGTGTCGGAGGCCGAGCGCCTGATCGCCCGCGTGCGCCGCATCCACGACCAGGTCCATGGCGTCACCGAGGACGGCCGGCCGTACCACGCCAACGATCCGGCGCTGCTGACCTGGGTGCACGTCACCGAGGTGTCGAGCTTCCTGCGCGGCTACCTGCGGTATGCCAATCCGGCGCTGCCCCGGCCGTTGCAGGATCGCTACTACGCCGAGAACGCCCGGGTTGCCGAGGCGCTGGGGGCGACCGACGTGCCGGTATCGGTCGCCGAGGTCGAGCGCTATTTCGCGGACGTGCAGGGCGCGCTGCGCTTCAGTGCCCGCTCCCGCGAAGTGCTGCGGGTGCTGGACGGCATCCGGCTGCCGATTCCGGTATCCGGGGTGTCGAAGCACCTGTTCCTCGGCGCCGGAGCGGCCCTGCTGCCGGACTGGGCGGCCGGCCGCATCGAGCGCGGGCCGGCGCTGCGGCTGCGCGATGCCGCAGCGGCGCGCAGCCTGAACGCGCTGGGGCCGCTGTTCCGGGCGGCGCTGACCGATGGCCTGGCGGCACGGGCCTGCCGGCGGGTCGGGCGCGATCCGGCGGCGCTGCGGCGGTCGCTGCCGGCGTGACCGGAGCGGCCGTCCGCAAGATCGTCCATGTCGACATGGAAAGTCGCATGCCGGGTGTTGCATTACCTGAAACGTCTGGAACTCTGGTCTTTTTCTCAGAGATTCGAGGCGCGACATGCAGTTGGTATGGTCAACAGGCGACTTGCGCCTGGGGGGAATTGCCAGAGAGGGCTTCCCCTTGCTGCTGTTCGATTCAGGCGAGCCCCTAGAACCGGTATTCCAGTTTCTGGTCCATTGCTGTTTGCACCGGGCTCGGGCCCAGTCGCGAAAGACGTGGCAGGCGTACGGCTACTCGTTCAAGGACTTCTTCAGCTTTCTAGAAGCACAGGGGCGAAGCTGGTCGGAACCCCGTATCCAGGGGCAGCCATCGCTGGTAGCGGATTACCGCACCTGGGCGCTTGAGGAGAAGCAGCACGAGGTCGACACGATCAATGCCCGATTGGACCTGATCGTACGCTTCTATGACTTTGCCCACCGTCGCGGATGGATCGCAGAACTGCCTTTCGGGTTCGAAGAACGGAAGATCGGGGGTCGCAACGACTTTCTGTCCCACGCCGTCACGCCGCCGACCACCAAAGCCGTCGCCGACGTGAAGTTCAAAGCGTCGCGCCGCCAACTAAAGGTGCTATCAGTTGGCGAGGTCTCATCGTTCCTGGTCGCGCTGAAGAACAAAAGCCATCGGCTGATGGCGAAGTTGCAACTCGACACGGGCATTCGAACGGAGGAGCTAGTTACCTTCCCCGTCACGTACCTCGCAGATCCGCACACCCTGCCGCACCGCCGACAGTACTTCGCGATCGCGTTACGCCCGAACGAGATGCGAACCAAGGGCAACGTCGAACGAACGATCCACGTCCATCGCGACGTGATGGCCCAGCTTTGGGCCTACCGGAATCTCGAGCGCGCCCAGCGAGCGGCGTTCAGTACGTCTGGCTCGGCGGCGCTGTTCTTGACCGAGGATGGAGGACCGTTCGACCGAAAGACGGTCTGGTCGATCTATCGCGGAACTAGCCGCGCCACCGGCTTGCAAATCCACCCACACATGCTCCGCCATACCTACGCGACGCACATGCTGGCGGCGCTAGCGAAGTCGCGCAATGTCGGCAATGCGTTGCTCTACATTCGCGACCGGCTGGGCCATTCGTCGGTAAAGACCACCGAAAAGTACTTGCATTACGTCGATGCCGTGGCTGAATCAATCATGGACGAATATCAGAATGACCTGACAGCCCTCCTCGCCGGAGGCTCGACCAGTGGCTGACATCATCGTAGTTCCCGACTCGGCTCGGTCCCGCGGGACGACATTCGAACTAGAGCCATTCCTGGGACGCGGGATCGATCCGATAACCAGGGGCCTGCAGCTGGTCGCTGCGCAAGCATTGCGCGACAAGGTCTACAGCCCCTCGTCCGTTTCAGGGCTCGTCCGCACATTTCAAGGCCAAATCTTCCCATGGCTAGTTGAAGCCGCAGCGTCGCTTGGCAGGCCTTTGACTTTCAATGACATCGACCCCGATCTAGCCCTACGGCTGGCTGCTGATCTGCGCCAGCGTCTGAACTACACGACAGCTGCAAAGGTTTTTCAGAGATTTCTGCTGTTCCTGAAGTTCGCATCTCAGATCGGACTCTCGAAGCCGCTTGCGGAAATCCGACCACCAAACCCGTTCCCGAAAACGAAAGCCGCGCAGCGAGCAACACTGCCCTATTCGCGCAGGGAGCGGTCAGAACTCCTGGGCTGTCTCGCCAAGGACTTGCAGAGCATTCGCGCTGGGACATCCGTGCTAGCCCCTCTCGAGGAACTCGTCGTGTATTTCCTGCTGATTGCATTCCGATCAGGCTTCAATGCCACTCCGTTGCTAGAACTCAGCCGCGATGCGATTCGCCCTCATCCGCTTCGAAAGGATTACTGGCTCTTGGTCGGGTACAAACTGCGAGCCCTGAGGACGGTGAAGGCTTCAGCGAAATGGTCCGAACTCGTTGATCAGTTCGCCACGGTGCCCACCGATCTTGTCACGTTGTATCGCGAAGTTCTCGCCAAAACGGCCCCCGCCGTTGACTTGGTGGACGTTCAGCACAAGCACTACGCATTCTTGCGCCCCCCACTTGGAAGCCGAGCAAGCGCACGTGCCGGACAGTCGGTTCCTCTAACAAACGCCGATGTTTCCACGTGCATTCATCAGAGGCTGGCGGCGCGATATGCCATAACGGGAGACGACGGAAAGCCCCTGCGAATCAACTTGCGCAGAATACGAGCGACGCTTGCATCGAGAGCCTACGAATTATCCGGAGGCGACCCATTCGTCGTCGCGAAGCTTCTCAACAACAGTCCGTTGACCGCGGCGATCCATTACCTGTCCGCGCCGCCTGACGCCGCGACTGAATTTGCGGCGGCACTTCACACGTATGAGAACCGTCTGCGCAACGGCACCCCAGCTTCCGCCGAGAAGACGCCACTGGGGAAATGCAGCGATACCAAAAAAGGGCGCTACGCGCCCAATGACGGGGTAACACATTGCCAACGGTGGCTCCATTGTTTCAAGTGTCCGAATCACTGCGTGTCAGGTGATGACGACGACCTATGGCGCCTTTACTCGTTCTATTGGTTGCTGCAACGCAATGCCGAAAAGCTGCGCCACATGCCCATCTCTGGGATGACGAGGTTTGCGATCAGGGTGATGGACGAAGTCATTCCATCGATCTTCGGGCCAAAGGCGATATCCGCTAGGGACCGTGCTCGACACAACCCGCACCCGTTCTGGGTCCGCATGCGCGACGAGGGTTCTACCCCGTTTCTACGGACACTTTCGAGAAGGCCGATACTGGCCACAAGGAGTGTCTATGTCGAAGCGAAGGAAGTTCAGCACGCAGTTCAAGCAAGGAGCTGTCGAGCAGGTGCAGCAGCCTGGTGTTAGCTGCGCCCAGGTGGCGCGGGAGCTGGGCATCGGTGCCAACCTGCTGACCCGCTGGCGCCGTGAAGCGGAGGCTCAGGCCCCGGCGTTCACCGGGACCGGGACCGCCCGTGACGAGGAGCTGGCCAAGCTCAAGCGCGAGCTGGCGCGGGTGAAGAAGGAGCGGGATTTTTTGCGCGAAGCGGCGACGTTCTTTGCCAGGGAGTCGTCCTGAAGTTTCAGGCGATCCGGCGTTGCCGCAATGACTTTCCTGTTCGTCTGATGTGTCGGTGCCTGCGGGTGTCGGCCAGTGGCTACTACGCGTGGGAGCAGCGGCTGCCGAGCGCTCGTGCCGTGGACAATGATCGGCTGCTCGGCCGTATCCGTGAACTGCATGAGGACAGCAGGCAGACGATCGGCGCACCGCGCATGCAGGAGGATCTGGTGGCCGAAGGGGAGACCGCCAGCCTGAACCGGGTTGCGCGGCTGATGGCGCAGCACGGGCTTCAGGGCTGGCCGCGGAAGAAGCGGCGCGGGATGCGTGGTCGGCCGAGTCAGCCGGCACCCGACGTCGTCAACCACCTCGAGCGCGACTTCACGGCTCTGGAGCCGGATACCAAGTGGGTGACCGACATCACCGAACTCAAAACCGACGAAGGCAAGCTGTACCTGTGCGTCGTGCTCGACCTGTTCAGCAAGCTCGTCATCGGCTGGTCGATGCATCACCGGCAAGATCGGCAGATGGTGATCCGGGCTGTCGAGATGGCGGTCTGGCAGCGGCATGGCCAGTGCACCGTCATTCTGCATTCGGACCGCGGCAGTCAATTCCAGAGCGGCGACTACCAGCGGTTCCTGAAGCAGAACACGCTGCTGTGTTCGATGAGCGCTGTCGGTCACTGTGGCGATAACGCAGCCTGCGAAGGCTTCTTCGGCATGCTCAAGCGCGAACGGATCCACCGGCATCAGTACCCGACGCTGAATGCCGCCAAAGCCGACGTGTTTGACTACATCGAGCGGTTCCACAATCCTCGAATGCGACGAAGAGTCGCCAAGCGAGATCAGCAGTTTCTAGCTCTTACCAAACCGTCCGTGAAAATGGGGTAGAACCCCGTGACGTTCTGTCCAGACGAGAGCGGCACCTTTGACGTCCTATCTCGTTACGGCGACGCCGTCATCGATTTCTCCTACCACTGCCGCACGTGGCATCCGGAGGCGAAGCTCCGCACCGCCTCCATCCCCTCCGGCTGGCACGATTCTGTGCTTGAGTTGGTGATCGCGTACTGGCGGTACGGCAGACCCGGCCAAGGGGCGCCCGAGACAACCACCGTCGTCTCTACCATCCCGAAGATTCTTCACCTGACAAAGTACCTTGCAAGCATCGGCCTGTCGTGCTTCGCGGATGTTCGACCGATTCACGTCCAAAGCTACGCGACCCTGCTAAAGGACTCCAAGGTAAAACGCAAGGCTGGGCTGAAGGCGAGAAGCCCGCTCGGACTGCACGGGGCCCTCTCGGTGCTTTCGCTCGCATGGGACATGCGACAACACATCTCCGACTCGATGACCTTCGCTCCGCTGGAACGCGGAGATCTCAGCTTCATGTCCGACTACATAAACCGGGGACCACGGCGCCCCCGGACAAAGGCACTCTCGGATACCCAGTCGACATCGCTATTCCTTGCTTGCGAAGACTGCCTATCCAAATTCGATTCACTCTATCCCCTCCACCTACGGGTCGAGGCGTGGCGGCGAGATAACCGCGGCCTCCAATCCGGACACGCGCGCTATCGGAAAGATCTGGCCAATTATGCGGTCAGCCAGGGAATGCCTTTGGCAGAGATAGGCACGGGCTTGACGCAGTGCATGGCCGCAGCATTCATTGAACTAGGCCTGCTCGTGGGGTTGCGTATCAGCGAACTTCTGGACCTGCGCGCGGGGTGCTACTACGAGACCGAGATCGAGGGCAGAGTGATTGGCTGGCTAAGAGGCCGCACATTCAAAATGCGGAAGAAAGGTGCCGAAGCCGCTGTCTGGATGGCGCCACGCCGCGTAGGGGAGATCATCAGAATTTTGGAGAACCTCAGCAAGGACAGACGAGATCATCTCGCCCAGAAAATCAAAACAATGCAGGCCGAGCTGGCAGCGCTGGGCGCCAACTCTCCCGGCAGGAAGAGCTTGATCAGGTCGCTTGCCCGGCTGTCGTACTCGCAAGACCACCTATTCATCGTTGTGCCCCGTGGAAACGGGCGAGGTGCCGGCAATGTCGTCGGGCGCGTCGGTGCGCGGTATTGGATTCAGACAATGTCACGGCGCGCGGGCCTGACATGCCCCCTCTCCATTCACGTCCTGCGGAGAACATTTGCGGTCACGGTGACCCACCAGTGCGCCGGCGATCTCAGGTATCTCAAGCAACACTTTCAGCACTGGTCAATCGAGACAACGCAGTTATACGCGATGCACGACGAGCGCGAGAAAGAGTTAATCGATGAAATCGCGAACGAGATGCTGCTGCACAAGACAGCAGTAGTAGCCAACTGGTTGACGCCGGGAACTACGCTCAGTGGAAAGGCGGGCCGTCACATATCGGGCGAACGCGAGAAGCCCGAGTTTCGCGGTGCGACTCCCAAGCGACTCGCCGACCTTACCAAGGGCCTCGCAGAAGGCGTCGTTCTCCGATCCACGGGCCATAGTTGGTGCATCTCAAGTGGCCTACCTACCTGTGGGGGCCAAGGCCTTTACGACGCGACCCATTGCGCTGACTGCGACGGGGCGGTGGTCGCCGAGGAGCACAAAAAAGTATGGACGGGCCTTGCGCTACAGATGCTGGAGGTCGAGCGACTTTCCGACTGTGGTCCAAGCGGGGCCGACCTCGTGAGACGCAGCCTCGATAGCTTCGACAGGATTCTCGAACCGCTCGGAACCAGTGTGGCCGAGCTGCGCTTATCGGCGAATAGTGAAGACGGCAAGTAGCGGGGGCTATCTGTGAGCAGGAAAGATTCGCGCACCAAGGACCTTCGACTGGCGATTCTGAGGATCGAGAAGGGGCGAGCCTCCAAAGTTCCTAAGAACGCACGGCTTTCGATCAGCAGCGTGGCCGTGGAAGCTGGCATCGCGCCTTCCACTATCCATACGCGGTATCCAGACATTGCGGAGCTAATCAGAGAGAAAATTGGAAAGGGGGTCCGAACTCAGCGTGATCGGAAGGCGTCTGCGTTAATGTACACGCGAGCACGGCTGCGGGTCTGTCGATCCGAGCTAGCATCGCAGCGAGCTTTGCTCGCATCGGTTACATCCAAGCTCTTCACGGCGCTTGCCGACCTGCAACGCTATAGAGATAGCCACGAATCGAACACCGGCCGAGTAGTTCCTCTGCCTCAGCCATCAGGCCAGAAATAGTGGTACCAGCTTTTGAGAGACCTCTAATGCGCTCCGGCGTCAGGACCACACTCGGACTGCGGTGGAGCACGCAACGCTGCCATTCGGCTGTACCGCTTCTGAGCGACAAGAACCAGCCCAAAGCGGCCATCAGCAACCGCAACTGACCGGCCGTCTGAACCGGACTCCATTGCGATTCTCTAGGAGTTTCTAAAAACGCCGGCCCACCGAGAAACCGGCTCCAATGATTTTATTCTCGATGTCCGCTTCTCCCCCACCGAACCCGTCTGGGATCGAGTCCTTTCCTTTCACCGTCCTGCGCGGTGAAAGGTTGCCGTAGGCACTGAGTTCCCAATGATCCCAGTGGTGGGTGGCGCCGACGCTGAATTGCTCCTGCAACGTCACCGGCCCCAGGAACGCGAATAAGGTGTTCTGCTCGGTCACCACGTTGGTGCCGTAGATGTAGCCGCCGCGGACGGTCAGTCTCGACGACACATCGAAAGAAACCCCAAGCTTGTAGACGTTTTGATCATCGAAACCGAAGCCCGCGCCATTTGGCGCTCCCAGCGGCACACCCGCTTCCAGCCGATCAAGGCCATTGCCAAACGCTTCTTCATTGCCATATTCGTAGCGCTGCGCTTCGATGGCAATCGTGGTCCTGGGTGATGCCTGGATCGAAAAGCCGCCGCCGTAGATGGCAGGCAGCTCCAGCCTTCCTCCTCCCGCGATCAACCCACGATAGTCCTTGTGCTTGTCATTGTGGTTTTTGCTCCGGTAGGAGGCCCCTGCCGTCAGCCACGAATTGATTCGCCACAGGACACCCGCCGAGGCGCCGAGCGTGAACACGCCGTCTTTGCCTTGGTTGGTCACATCCCCTGGCGACGAAGACACCATGGCGTTGTCCAGAAATTCCAACCCCTTGGCTGAGAAAACCTGATATCCGGAGTTGAGGCTCAGCCCGACATCGACGGAAGGACTGAGGCGGTAGGCGAGCACGCTATCCAGGCTGGTCGATGCAAGCTGAAGACTGGCTCGATCTGGATTGCCGCCGAAGCGAGCGAAAGGACTACCGTCGTAATCCGGGCCGATGCCCGCGCTGAGCATGGACATCCCGAAGGCCCACCTTTCATTCAGTCGCCGAGTAAAGCCAGCCTGCGGGATCATGTAGTAGCTCCGCCCGTCGGAATTGGCAGTGCTGTCTGCCGCGATGGCATTGCCCGAGATCGTGGCATTCGCTTGCGCATAGAAAAAATCGGATCCGACGTCGTAGCGGCTGCCCAGACCCAGTGCATGTGCTGGGTTTCCACTAAGCGCAGTGGTCTCGGCCGCAAAGCTGTAGGAGACGCCCCCCATGCCCAGTGACTTGATGCCATTGCCCCCGGCGAAGACGCCCATCGTGGCGTAGCTGGGCAACGTCACACACATCAAGGCCAGCCCCCAAACGCGCTGCGAAACAATCGTCATGATTTACATCCTGTCATCGAAAGGGACCCGGCATAGCCGGTCCGCCCGCAGGGCGCTGGTGCGGCTGGAATATCGAGCCGGCGGGCGGATTCGGTGTGTTGCAGTCTCAGCGCGCGAGAACGCGGTCTGCCCGTCAATTAGACTACATGGTCTAAGTGAAGTAAACCATTTGGTTTATAAAGAAACGACGACTCGCTCTATGCGACCGTCTGTCACCCCTCGACCTTCCCGGTTTTGCGTCGACCCTTCAAACTTCGACGATCCTTTGAGGGCGGTTCAATTGGAGAGCGTCCGTGTCACGTGCCCGTGAGTTCGATGAAGAGATGGCGGTCCAGCGAGCCATGCGCCTGTTCTGGCGCAAGGGCTACGAAACCTCGACGCTGCCCGAACTGCTCAAGGTCATGCGGATCTGCAGAGGAAGTTTTTACAACGCCTTCGGCACCAAGCGAGAAGTCTTGATCCGCGCCGTTCAACGGTATGCAGGCACCGGGATGGACGGCCTACTGTCCCCGCTGGCGACGGACGCCGCGGGGCGTGCCGAAATCGAGAAGACCTTCGCCCAGCTCCTGGCCTACATGACCAGCCCAAGGGGTCGTCAAGGTTGCTTGATCGGTAACTCGATGACGGAGATCGCGATGCAGGATCCTGAGTTGCGGGAGATACTGCTTCTCGCGCGCAAGGAAACCGAAGATGCCCTTACGCGCGCCTTCGCCAACGGCCAGGCCAGCGGCGCGATCAGCAACAACGCCAATCCTCGGTCGGCCGGCCGATTCCTGCTCAATACGATCTCGGGCCTGATGGTTTCGTGCAAGACCAACCCCGGCCCCGACGAACTAGGCGACATCATCCGGATGGCGTTGCGTGTACTTGAGTGACGGACGACTGCGCCTTCAGGCATGCAGACGATGCAGGCCCCGCGCCCCAGCCGAGCGCCGTCGATGAAGGCTCGACACGACGGGCGGGTGGTCTAATAACTCTAGACCGATTAGTCTAAATGCGCCGCGTCGCGGTGAGGTCGATCTTTCAATAGTCCTGGGAATGAACACTTGGACGAATTCGAGGAGCGCAATCATGAGTGAGCACAAAGGAAGTTGTTTCTGCGGCGCTGTCGAGTTCACCGTGAGCGGTGAGCCGGCGGCCATGGGCTACTGCCACTGCGAGTCCTGCCGGCATTGGTCCGCCGGGCCAGTGAATGCGTTCACCCTGTGGAAGCCCGAGGCGCTCAAGGTGACCAAGGGAGCAGACCATATCGGCACCTTCAATAAATCGCCGACGAGTTTTCGCAAGTGGTGCAAGAGCTGCGGTGGGCATGTTTTTTCCGATCACCCGCCGATGGGTCTGGTGGACGTGTACGCGGCTGTGATTCCGGGCCTTCCGTTTCGCCCTGCCGTTCACGTGAACTACGGCGAGAAAGTGCTGAGCATCCGAGACGGCTTGCCCAAGATGAAAGACTTTCCGGCGGAAATGGGCGGCTCGGGCGTCACCTTGCCCGACTAGACAATCCCTGCTGCCGGGTTTGTTCGCAGTCGGTCAGTGCTGTCTTACAACCGTTCTGACTGACTGCGAGAGGTTCAGATAGTCGTAGGCGCCTTGGGGCGAGAGTGCCGAAGTCTCCGATGGCCGCTCATGGCACACTCGGACACTCGCTTCGGCTGTTCGCCCGGACGAACCAATACCTGAGGATCAAGTAAGCAGACAGTCGAGGGCAGCTTTCCTGCCGTTACTGCATCGAGCAGCAAGCAATCGGATGGGGCATTTGACCCAGCCAATATTGGCGCAGGTTGGATGGCCGCCACCGGTAACTAGGGATTCTCTGATTTACCTGGTGGCTGGCGCCCCAAGCCGATAAGAAATCCGAATTATGGGTGCTTGGATCGCCTCGGATGCCTCGTTTCTTGGCCTTTCGGCCTCAATCGCTGTGCAGCAGGCGGATTACGCCTGCTGCAGCTTCATCAATTGAGCGCGCGCCAGGTACAGGTTGGCCAGCGCGCAGGTCACCTGCAGCCGGTGCAGGTTCTTGGCCAGTCCGCGGTAGCGGACCTTGGTAAAACCGAAGCGCAGCTTGATCACCGCAAAGACGTGCTCGACCTTGGCGCGCACCTTGGACTTGGTCCGGTTCTTCGCCCGCTCTGATTCGTCGATGACGCCCTTGAGACGGTAGCGCCGGTTGGTGAAATCCAGCGCCTGCGGGGCCTTCTCACGAATGACGCTGCCCTGACCGCGATACGCCTGATCACCCCACACCCGCGTCTCCTGGCCGTGCAGCAGTTCCGGCAATACCCGGCAGTCGGCCACGTTCGCCGCCGTGGCTTGTACCGAATGAATCAGCCGGGTCCGGCTGTCGACACCCACGTGCGCCTTCATGCCGAAGTACCACTGGTTGCCTTTCTTGGTCTGGTGCATCTCGGGATCGCGCTGCTGTTGCTGATTCTTGGTCCCTGGCGGCCACCCAAAGTGCACCAGATGTGGCCGGGTCAAACTGCACCACTGCGTTCGAGTGGACCTACCGCCGACGCTTTCAAACTGCACCACCCCGGCCACCGGCGTTTCGTCATCGCCAGCATGCTGCGCACCGCCGCCAAGCTGTTGCCCAGCAGTGTCGCGGTGCAATACTGCCGACATGAGCAAGCTCGCTACCGACGTTGACCGCGAAGGATTCGGAGATCGTCTGCTGCGCGTGCGCATGTGGGTATACCAGTCGCAATTCGAGTTCGCAGATACATTGGGGCTTTCGCCAAGGGCCTACGCGAATTACGAGCGCGGTGAGCGCGAGATGCCTGCCGCGGTGCTGCTCAGACTCTACGACCTGTTCCGAATCGACCCGGTCTGGCTTCTGACCGGGAAGGCGACCGCAGAGGGCGCTGTGGTCCCTCAGCTACGCAACCACCGACAGCGCGCCCTCACGCCCCCTGCGCGTTGGCGTAACGACGATTTTCACGTCATGCCCGAGAGCGGTCAGGCAATCGAGCAATCGTCGCTCGGAGACCCCGTGAAGCTGCCCTCTTAACACGCTCGACAGCTTTGGCTGCGGCAGTCCGGTGATAAGGGCTGCCTCCACCTGCGAGCACCCACGCTCTCGGATGACGCTGCCTAGCCGCTCGGCGAGCGCGGCCTTGACTCGATCCGGTGAGTCCGCCTGAGCCGTCATGTCTGCGCGCCTTTGACCACCGCCGTGAAGTCCGACCATTGCTCAATGCGGAACGCCCGGATGTCGCGTACCGCTTTCGGGAACCAGGCACGTGCTTTTAGGGCCTGCATGGCCAGGAAGAGGACCGCCATGTCCTCGTTGTCGCTGACGTAGAGGCTGCCTTGAACGCGGCGGAAGCCATGCTCGTTCAGGATGGCGCCGATTTCAGCGTAGGCTTGCGTGACGCCCTTCGGATGATGCGCTTGGGTGTCTGCAACAACCAGATCGAAAGCAACTGCGTACATCAGCGCGCCTCAGGATCATCGTTGACGTGCGTGAGTCGGTACTCGGCCTTCTCTCCGGTTTCGACAAGCGTGACCTCGACCATCCAGTCGCCGTCTTCTAGGGCGCGCAGAGCCTCACCGACTTCATACTTCGGACCGAAGGCTCCGAAACTCTTGATCTGACCGACGGGTACAGCAGGCGCGGCGCTTGGATGACCCATGACCGACTCCTAGAAGGAAACAACGCGATTATACCTATATTGGAATATCCTTCACTCCATGCGCACATCGCGCGTGGTGCACTCTGGTCCGGCCAGGTGTGGTGCACTTTGAGGTGGCCAGCAGGGCTTGGTCGAACTCGGCGCGCCAATGATCGTGGCATCCACGATCGTCCCTTTGCTGATCTTGAAGCCCTGCTCCTGAAGGTAGCGCTGGACCTGGTCAAACAGCGGCTTGCCCAGGGTGTTGCGCTCCAGCAGGTGGCGGAACTTGCAGATCGTGGTTTCGTCCGGCGGCGCCTCCAGGCCCAGGTCAATCCCCGCAAAACGGCGCATCGACGCCGAGTCGTACAAGGCCTCCTCGGCCGCCGGGTCCGACAGATCGAACCACTGCTGCAGAAAGTAGATCCGCAGCATCCGCTCCAGTGCTATCGGTGGCCGTCCGCCGCTGCCGGTATCCTTGAAGTAATACGGCTCGATCACCTCGCACAGCGAGGACCACGGCATCACCGAGTCCATCTGCTCCAGGAAGCGCGCCCGTTTGGTCGTGCGCGCGTACTTCTCAAATCCACTGCCCAGGCTCTGTTGCTTCATCAAAGTCATCCGTCTGTCCGTTCCAGATTGAAACGCAAACAGCGTGCAACTTCGAGAGGTAAATCAGAGAATCCCTAGATCAAGCTCCTCTGAGCATCGGCCTCCGGATCGCGGAAATTCGATGCACCGACCCCGACAAGCCTAAAGCGCGTCGCTGGCGGCAGATTGACCCGCGCGAGGAGGTCGACTGCTCGATCAGCCAGCATGCCAGACGATGAAAGAGCCGCCTCTCCGGTCCAGCTTCTCGTGAGCGTCCGGAACTCCGAGGTCTTCAGCTTGAGTACGACGGTGTACGCCGGCTTTCCGAGCTTAGCCGCAGCTGCCCACGTTCGATCAGCCATTCGTCTAACGTGCGGCGGTAGTTCGTCAAGCGACAGGTCAGCGGGAAAAGTATCCTCCGCCGACACTGATACGCGTTCACGTTCGGCACTTACAGGTCGTTCATCGATGCCGAGCGAAAGCTCGTGGAGACGCTGGCCGTACTTTCCAAATCGATCTTGAAGCAGAGCAAGGTCCGCTGCGCGAAGATCGGCAATTAGGAAAATGCCCAGAGTCGCAAGCTTCTTTTCCAGGACTGGGCCCACACCAGGAATTCTCCCCACTGGCAGTGGCGCGATCAGCGCTTGCGCTCTCTTGGGTCGAATTACGAACAGGCCATCGGGCTTGTTCCAGTCAGATGCAAGCTTGGCTAAGAACTTGTTTGGGGCGACCCCAGCGGAAGCGGTCAGACGCAACTCAGCATGGATCTGAGCACGAATCTTTTCCGCTACCGCGGTCGCGGTTGGAAGGCCGGTGAGATTCTCGCTGACTGAACCGCCCCGTCTTTCTCGGAGGCTTCAAACCTTGAGAGGATGAAGCCATGAACAAGTTGACGCGTTACGCACC